>DYTM01000044.1 GCA_020725985.1 Methanomassiliicoccus sp. | reverse complement strand
TATCTCCGAGGCCATGACCTTCGACAGTATCCTGCGGTGGAGCTCCTTGAGGAGGGAGCTCCTGTCCTCCATGAGCACGATGTCCGATATGCCGGCGAGGACGATGCTGTGGGCGAAGGGGGAGGGAACGGAGGAGTAGTCGACGACCTCCGTCCCGACCCGCCCGTTCTCGATCGATTCGAGCACCTCCCGGGCATTCTCGATGTCCATGACGTCGTTGAGTATCTCCCGGTAGGTCTCCTCCACCACCGGGACCCTTTCCATCTCGCCGAGCGAGTCGAGGAGGTAGCCCGATCGGACCTGCTGCCTGTTGACCGATATCTCCCGGCCCTTGTAGTTGCGGAGAATCATGAAGCTCCTGGCGGCTGTGTGGCGGAAACGCTGCTTGAATATCTCCGAGTCCTTGATGGCCTTCCGCAGCACGCCCTCCAGATGCGAGGATGAGACGATCCTTTCGAGGCCCTTCAGCTCAACCTTCCGGGGGGAGGTGATCATGAACCCGTCGTCCGTCACGGAGACGCTCAGGTTGCGGCCGAGCTGCTGGGTGAGCTGGAAGGCGTAGGCGCGGGAGAGGGCGTCGTTCACCCTCCGCCCGAAGGGGAAGTGGAAGATGACGCTGTGGGTGCCGGCGACATCCCTGTAGCCTTCAACGAGAAGGGTCTTGTCGTTCGGGATGATCCCGCACGCCGTCCGCTGCTCCCGGAAGTAGCTGAGGATCGATCTCGCCGAGCCCTCGTCCAGGTCGAAGCCGTCGACGAGCCAGGCCAGGATCCTGTCGTCGCTATCATCCAGTCGCTCGCACAGCTCCCTGCGGAACCTCGCCACCTCCATCGACAGATCGAAGCTCCGGGGAAGCATCTCCCCGGTCCAGGAGGGGACCGTCGGCTTCTTTCCTGTCGCAGCCCGAACGAAGACCCGCATCCCTCGCGTCCGGACGTGCTCGTAGGTTCTCCCGCCAAGGACAAAGATGTCCCTCGGGGACAATCGCTCCACGAACTTCTCCGAGAGATCCCCTACCTGGCCGCCTCTCTCCGAGAAGACCTTGTACGACGCCTCCTCGGGAATTGTCCCGAGATTGAGGAAGTAGATCATCCTCGCCCCGCGCTTCCTCCCGAAGCGACCCTCCCCCTCGTCGTACCATATCTTCGAGTACACGCCCTCGAAGGCGTCCTTGCTCCCGAGGTATCGGAGGACGTCGAGGAAGCTCTCTCCGGGAAGACGCCTGTAGCAGTGCGATCTCCTGACGAGCCGAAGGGCTTCCTCCACGCTCCAGCGGTTCTCGATCGACATCCCCACGACGGTCTGAGCCAGCACATCCAGGCAGTTCTCGGGGATGGTCACCCTATCGATCCTGTTCTTGTGCGCCGCTCTCGACAGGACGGCGCACTCGACAAGGTCGTCGTTATCGAAGACGATCATCCGGCCCTTTGAGGTCCGCCCGTAGCTGTGCCCGCTCCTGCCGAAGCGCTGGAGGCCTTTCGCGACCGACTTCGGGGATCCGACCTGGCAGACCAGGTCGATCGAACCGATGTCGATCCCCAGCTCGAGGGAGGTGGACGAGACGACGCACCTCAGCTCCCCCCTCTTCAGCCTCTCCTCCACTCCGAGCCTTGTCTCCTTGCTCAGACTCCCGTGGTGGGCCTCGATGCTCTCCGCCCCCCGCTCCTTCAGCTTGTAGACGACGCTTTCCGTCCCGCTCCTCGTGTTGGTGAAGACGAGGGTGGTCCGATGCTCCTCGATCATCTCCCTGAGCATGTCGTACATCTTCGAGTTGACGATCTCATACGGCAGAGCGGTCATGTCCTCGGTCGGGCAGAGGACCTTAAGATCGAGGTCTTTGCGACTCCGGACCTCGACGATCTTGACCGGCCGCGGCGCTCCGTTCTCGAGGCCGACCAGGAACGCAGCTATCTCCTCCACCGGGGCGAGCGTCGCCGAAAGACCGACCCGAACGAACTCCCTCGTGCAGTAGGCCAGGAGCCGCTCGAGTGTGAGGGAGAGGAAGACGCCCCTCTTCGAGTCGCACACCTCATGCACCTCGTCCACGATGACATACTCGACCTTCGAGAAGCTCCCCCGGAACTTCGGCGCAGCGAGGACCAGTGCGAGCGACTCGGGGGTTGTGATGAATATGTGAGGGGGCTTCCTCACCATCTTCTGCCTTTCGTAGGCCGAGGTATCACCGGACCTCACCCCCACCCTGATCTCAGGAAACGGTATCCCCTTCTCCTCCGCGAGGGACCTCATTTCCCGGAGGGGTTCCTCGAGGTTCCTGTTGATGTCGTTGGCGAGCGCCTTGAGCGGGGAAACGTAGACGGCGTACACCCGGTCCTCGAGCTTCCCCTCCTTTGCGTACTTGAAGAGCTCGTTGATTATCGATAGGAAGGCGGTGAGAGTCTTCCCCGAGCCGGTCGGGGAGGAAACGAGAACGCTCTTCCTCTCATGAATGAGTGGGATGGCGTAGGACTGGGGCTCGGTGAGCCCCGAGAACTTCCGGCTGAACCACTCCGCCACGAGCGGCTCCATCAGGGACATCACCTGATCCTTCGTGTGGGCCTTCGTTACCCTTTCCATCCGCGTTCCTCAGACCTTGAATCATGGCCCATTCGCCCTCCTTCTATTACTAGTTTGCGAAGGGGCGTTTGCGAATGCTGGCCACTGCGCAAGTAATTTATCCTCACAGCGCATAATCCAACCCGCCATGAGGAAGGCCCTGCCCGCAATACTGGCCCTGATGATCCTGATGCTCTCTCCGAACCTCGCCTCGACGCAGGTCTCGGCCCAAGTGCCCGGAGAGTTGCACGTGGCAGGGGCGGTCGTCAACGAGACCGGCGCTCCGTTCCCGGGCGTGAACGTCGCCGCGGTGAACATGACGACCGGATCAACCTACTTCTCCATTTCCGATGTCACGGGCGACTACAACATCACCCTTCCTTCGGGAACGTACAACATCTCGGCCTCGCTGCTCAACTACTCCGCGAATAGGACCTACGTCGGCATCATCGTCAATTCGGACATTTCTGCCCTCGACTTCACGATGACGGAGATACTGGGCTCGCTCGCGGGGCACGTGACGAACGGCACGGCGCCGATCGTCGGCGCCACCGTGTACCTGAGGAGCGCTCTCTTCAACTACTCTGGCGTCTCAACCGGCCCGCTCGGGGAGTATAGCCTGGCGAAGGTCGAACCTGGCACCTATGTCGCTTACGCTGAGAAGACCGGATACTGGACGGCGTATCACACCGAACCGGTGGTCATAGCCCGGGGGAGAACGACAGAGCTGAACTTCACCCTCGACGAGCAGCCGGCCATGCTCTTCGGCAAAGTTGCCTGGGGAGGCGGACCGGTGCTCGGGGTGCAGGTGATCCTCGAGTCTGCCACATTCACCGCTTCCACGAACACCGACGCCAACGGCAACTACACGATCTCGAACGTGCCGACAGGGAGCTACACCCTCGTCTTCCGCAAGCAGGGATACGTGGAGAAGAGCGTCCAAATTTCCCTCTCCGCGTTCGAGGAGAAGAGATATGACGTCGTCCTCGACAAAGAGCCCATCGAGGGAAGCACGGGATTCATTCCGGGCTTCGATTTGCCTCATTCCCTGATGATCGTCGGCCTCATGCTCGCCATAATCATTCTCATCGCGTCGATCGTCATAAGGCACAAGATCATCCATAAGCCCGAGCTCCTCGCTCTCGAGGAGGAACCGGAGAAGAAGGAGGAAGAGGTCAAGAGCGACTAGGCCTGAGCTTTACCTCGGGCAACCCGCAAGCGCTTCAGTCAATCCTGAGCTTCTTTCTAACGGAGGGAAGATTCCGCCGAATGTCCGCTTCCACTCTCGCGTAGATGCTGTCGCCGTTCGTGTCGATGCCGACGATGAGGGGGCCGAAATCCTCAACTTCGAACTTCCAGATCGCTTCGGGCATGCCGAGGTCAAGCCATTCCGCCCCCACGACCCTCTTGACTCCTTTCGCCGCGAGAACGGCGGCGCCGCCGGTGATGGCAAGGTACACGCACCCGTGCTTCTTCATCGCGTCGATCGTGGGCTGGGACATCCCCCCTTTGCCGATGATCGCCCTCACCCCGAACGCCTCGATGAACCTCGGCTCAAGCGCGTTCATGCGGGCGCTCGTGGTGGGCCCCGCGGCGACAAGCGTCCATACATCGTTGTCTTTCCTCACGATCGGCCCGCAGTGGTAGAGCGCCGCCCCCTTCAGATCGATTGGAAGGGGTTCGCCCCTCTCATGCATCTCCAGCGCCCTGAGGTGCATCTCGTCCCTCCCAGTGTAAATGGTACCGTTCAACCTGACGGTATCGCCCGCCTTCAAAGACCTGACCGCCCTCTCCGACAGCGGCGTCCTGAGGTTCACCAGAATCCCTCCGTCGAGAACTCGACCCTCCCGTCCACATGGATGCGGACGGAGGCCCTCCTCGCCGCCCAGCATTGGATGTTGACGCCGACGGGTAGGCTGGCGGTGTGGCAGTGCGCGATCTCGATCTTCACGCCGAGAGCGGTCGTCCTTCCCCCCAGGCCCATCGGTCCGATCCCGACCGAATTCAGCGCGTCCAGAAGCTCTTCCTCCAGGCGTCGGAGTTCCGGATCGGGATGCTGAAGGTCGAGAGGCTTGAGCAATGCCTTCTTCGAGAGCGCCATCGCGATGTCCGCTGAACCGCCTATGCCGACACCGACGATGATCGGGGGGCAGGGCCTCCCGCCCGCGTTGAGGACTGTATCGAGGACGAAGGACCTCACTCCCTTCATCCCCTCCGTCGGGCTGAGCATCCTCAGGGCGCTCATGTTCTCGGAGCCCGCCCCCTTCGGCAGGACGGTGATCTCGACCGTTGCGTCGTCCCCGGGGGAGAAATGGATGTAGGGCATATCGATACCGAGATTGTTCCCCTCGTTCTTCCGGGTGATTGGGTGGACGGCGTTGGGACGCAGAGGCACTTCCGCGGTAGCGCGGGAAACTCCCTTCCTTATGCCCTCTACGACATCCTTGCCACAGACGCCCTTGACGAAGAATATCGGGATCCCGGTGTCCTGGCACATCGGCACCGATGTGTCCGCTGCGGCCCTCACATTCTCCAGTATCGTCCTGAGCTGCGTCCTGGCGATCTCGCTCGTCTCTTCCTCAAGAGCCTTTTCGAGCGCGGAGATCACGTCCCTCGGCAGCGTGACCGCCGCCCTTCTGAGAAGTTCGACCGTCACTTCCTCGAGGAGGTCCGACGAGATCATGAGATCACGTCGAATGCATAGGACTGGATGAATAAAAAGATTGGCGGGTCGACCAAAAGGTTAATATTCGGAATCCTGTGTTGCCCATCAAAAGGAACGACCGAGGAGGCTGTGGCATGGACGGAACGATCGTCATACAGAATCTAACGAAGAGTTTCCAGGGATTCAAGGCGGTGGACTCGCTCACCCTCACGGTCAAAAGGAGGTCGTTCCTGGGCTTCCTCGGACCGAACGGTGCCGGGAAGACGACGACAATCAAGATCCTCACGAACCTCCTCTCGGCGTCCGAGGGGCAGGCATTCCTCAACGATGTGGATGTGACGAAGTATCCGAAGAAGGCGCTCGCCGGAGTCGGAGCGGTCGTCGAGACGCCGGAGTTCTATCCCTTCCTCACGCCGAATGAGACGCTCGAGTACCTCGGGACCCTGCGGGGCATGCCGAAGAGGGAGATTGGAAGAAGAGGGAAGGAGGTGCTGGGGACGGTCAAGCTCGAGGAGTGGGCTGACACTAGGATAGGCAAGTTCTCGAAGGGGATGAAGCAGCGGCTCGCCATCGCCCAGGCCCTCCTCCACGAGCCTCATGTCCTCATTCTCGACGAACCGACCTCCGGCCTCGATCCCCGGGGAATGGTGGAGGTGAGGAACATACTCAAGGACCTGAAGAAGGGGGATTACACGATCTTCATGAGCTCCCACCTCCTGAACGAGGTCCAGGAGATCTGCGACAGCGTCGCGCTGATCGATCACGGGAAGCTCCTCGCCCACGATGCGGTCTCCTCCCTCGTCAGCAGCTCGACCGCGAAGGCCATTGAGGTCCGGGTGCTGCAGCCCCTTGACGGCCATACGATCGAAAGAATCTCGGGCTTTGAAGGTGTGGAGAGCGCCGCCCCTCTCTCCGAGACGCTTCTGAGCATCAGCTTCAAAGGGGACGAAACTGATCAGGCCAGACTCCTCGCCGACATCCAGGCGCTCGGACTGAAAGTCGTATCATTCAAGGAGAGCGGGATCCCCCTGGAATCGCTGTACATGTCTCTGATAACGGATTCGAGGTGATTGAATGACGAATGATCGATACACGCTGCCATCGGACATCTCCCAGTCGATCACCGTTGCGCGATACGAGATGTTGAAGCATCTGAGAAGCAAGAGGCTCCTCGGCCTTTTCGCCCTCGAACTCGTGATAATAATCCTCATCCTCATCGTCCCACCTGCGGTCGGGAGGGACTATCCCTCGGATCCCGCCGATTTCGAGAAGATGTTCATCCAGTGGGTTTGGATCCTCATCGTTGTCGGCTCGACACTCTTCGCAGGGGACGCGCTCGTGTCCGAGTTTCAGAACAGGACCGGATACCTCCTCTTTCCCAACCCGGTCAAGAGGTGGGTGCTGTGCGCTGGAAAGTTCGCGGCCACCGTCGCGACCATATTCCTCGCCCTCGGCATCTTCTACGGCGTGGTCTCGGGGCTGGCGCTTGCCGTCGACGGGGGAGTGTCCAGCCTGACGGCCGACTCGTTCGGCATCGCACTTCTGGCGGCGGTTAGCGCCGCGGCGGTGGGGTACCTCATCAGCGCCCTCATGAAGGGATCGACCGGCGCGCTGGTGCTCACATTCGCCCTCTTGTTCCTCATCCTGCCGATAGCGGATGGCATTCTCAGCTTCGCCGCTGTTAAACCCGAGATCTCGCTGACCTTCTCCGCCGGAGCGATCGATGACGTTCTCAACACACCGTACCCCGTCGACTCGGTCGTGAGATACGACTTGCCAGGTGGCCAGGTGTTCGAGATGTATCTGTACTACCCGAACGTCGCCACAGCCTTCTTAGTGATGTTGCTGTATGCGGTCGGGGCGATCGCGATCGCCCTGTGGAGGTTCTCCAAGAGGGAGATGGCCGCGTGAGGTGCGAGGTGGAAGAGAGATGAAGATCGAGATCGTGCACATCGGGGACGAGCTTCTGACCGCGGAGATCGACCCCTACCCGGCGCACATGATCCGCTTGATCAAGGAGAAGGGGGCGAGGGTGAACATGGTCACCGTCCTCGGTGACGATTTCGCCGAGATATCGAGGGTCCTGAGGTCCGTGGGCGAGAGCGGCGTGGACATCCTCATAGTGACCGGGGGGCTAGGCCCGACGCTCGACGACATCACCAAGAACGTCGTCGCGGACTACCTGGGCGTGGGACTGAAGGTCCACCAGGAGGCTGTGGAGTGGCTCAGCGAGGCGGTCAAGAGGATGTACGGGAAGAAGCCGGTCCTCAGCGAGGAGACGCTCAGGATGGCCACGATCCCGGAGGGGACGATCGCCCTCAAGAACATCGTCGGGGCGGCGTGCGGGGTGGAGGCGAGGAAGGGGAGGATGACGATCTTCTGTCTTCCCGGCTTCCCGAAGGAGATGCTCCCGATGTTCCAGGAGTTCATCCTTCCGAGGGTGGAGGGCGACGAGATATTCGAGAAGGAGATCAGAGCGTGGAGGGGCGAGACGACGATGGAGCCGCTCTTCCAGACGATCGTAAGGAAGTATAAGGTGAGGATCGCCTCCCTCCCCGACGAGGGGTGGCGGGAGAGGGGAAACCGCATCATCGTGAAGGGGGAGAAGAAGGAAGTGGAAAGGGCGGTCGAGGAGCTTTCCAAGCTGATCGACGAGTCCAGGGACGCGTTCCTCGACGACTGAGCGCTCAGCCTTTGTACCAAGTGGGCAGAAGGATGATCTCGCCCTCGTGCTTGAATATCCTTACAGTATCCGCGCTCCTCTTGAAGGAGCGGGGCTTCCTCACCTCGACGGTCTTGTACGATTTGGGATCGAGGACCTGGATCTCCCTTTCGCTCTCCTGGAGCACCACCGCCTCCAGGATGTCCTCCCTCGACCCTACGACCCGGGCGGAGCGGAGATCGACGTTGCTTATGTTCATCGAGTCATGGGTTGCGAGATCGGTGAGCCTCGTCCCCTGCGACCCTATGCCTGAGACGAGGTAGAGGCGCTCCTTCTGGGCGACGATGTCCCCCACCCTGTAGGCCGGGAGCCGGACGAGGTAAGTGACCCTGTACATCTCCTTCCCGTCCTTCTGCCCGGCGAGGCTCGAGGACTCTTTCACCTCGCCCCCGAAGTCCTCCGCCAGTTCCTTCGATATCGACTTGCCGAGTGAGATCGATGAAAGGTAAACATCTAGACCTCCGGGGACCTCCTCCGCCTTGGAGATGAACGGGTCTCTGCTCCCGCTCCCACCGCCGACCAGTTTCTCGATCCTCCCGAGGATCCTCTCCATCTCCTCGGCCGGGAAGGGCCTTCCCCGTGTCCTGACCTGGAGGATGGATTCGTAGTAGGAGCCCTTGATCTTGCTGCACCTGGGGCAGATGCCCCTCTTCAGCCGGACGATCGTCTCCAGCTCCTCGACCGCCTCAATGTCCTGGAATCCAATCGTCAGCCTCATCCTGACAAGGTAGTTCTGGCTGTCCTTTGGAACCACCTCGATCTCGGCGTCTTCGATCTCGGCGTCCTTCCTCAGCTCCACCGCTCCGAGTGCCGTCTCCCTCGCTGCCTCCTCGACCGACCCGAACTCCTCCCACTTCCCCTCGATCTGGAAATCGTCGCAGTGAGCGCACTGGAAGAGGTCCACGTGATCCCGGATCTTCGCGAACCTCGTGCTCCCGAGGAAGCACTTCACGCAGAGGCTCTCGTAGGTGGGCCCCTCCCGCCCGCACTTGACACAGAACATCCTACATCTTCACCATCTGGGCGTGGGGAACGCCGGCCACCATCAGAACGCAATCGTCGCTAATGAAATTATGCTCCACCGCAACCGCGACGGTCCTCTGCCCGACCAGGTTCGCGATCGTCGCAAAGG
>DYTM01000268.1 GCA_020725985.1 Methanomassiliicoccus sp. | reverse complement strand
GAAGCATCGGCCAGAGGGATACTTGATGTGGAGAGGGATTCGATAATCGCCTACTCCTGCGAGCAGTGCGGGTACAATGCAGCCGACCTCGCAGGGACGGCGAAGAATTATTACTCGACCGATATTAAAATAGTCAAGGTTCCGTGCAGCGGAAGGGTGTCGATTGCCCAGATGCTCATCCCGTTCGAGCAGGGGGCGAGAGGAGTCATGATCGCCGCCTGCCTCGAGGACCAATGCCATTTCATCGACGGTAACAAGGATGCGAGGAAGCGCGCGGAAATGGCCCGGAACGCTCTCGACCTGATGGGTATCGGGGCAAATCGGCTTCAGTTCTTCAACATCTCGTCGGCGGAGGGGGACAAGTTCGTTCAGGCCGTCGGGAAGATCATGAGCGACGCGAGGGAGGTGTGAGACTGGAGAGGGCGTGCTCCGTTGATACCGAGGGAGCGGTGGAGCGCACCACCTGCAAGAAGTGCGCCGTTGCCTGCCCCGCCGAGGTCGATTTCCCGGACGCGGTCCGCCTCCACAGGTACCAGGAGATTCCGAGGGGATCGCATCGAGATTTGTTTCTTCTCGCGCAGAAGATGATGGCCCGGAGCGAAGCGGAGCCGTGGCTCTCGCCCGCCCTTGACACCGGCAGGGACGACATCTACTACTTCCCCGGCTGCGCCTCGGTGTACGACGAGCTACTCGGTTGGGGTAGCGACTACGCCCGATCCTCAAATGCGGGAGTGGCCATTCTGAACCATCTCGGCATCTCCCCGCGGATCGTCTACGGCTGCTGCGGTCACGATCTTTACTATTCCGGCAACCTGGACCACTTCGAAATCATCAGGAAGAGGATGAGGGAGAAGATCAAGGGAAAGGTGGTCGTAGGATGCTCGGAATGCTATCACTGCCTCAGGGAGCTGCACGGGCTCGATGCCGTCCACATCTCCGAGTTCATCGACGGGAAGATCAAGATCCCGTCGAAGAGAGAGGGCATCGCGACCTTCCATGACCCCTGCCGTCTCGGCAGGTACCATTCGGTGTACGACGCCCCCCGACGCGTCCTCGGCGAAGTCGCGGACCTGAAGGAGATGGAGCACTCGAAGGAGGACGCGCTCTGCTGCGGGGTGTCGGCGTGGCTGAACTGCAACAGCGCTTCGAAGGAGAACCGGGTGAGGCGCCTGGACGAAGCGGCTAAGACCGGCGCGGATACCCTGGTCACCGCGTGCTCCAAGTGCAGGATTCATCTCGACTGCGTTTACAGCGAGGAGAAGTACGACGGAACTCCCAGGAGATTAAGGATCGTCGACTTTCAGGAGCGTGTCGCGGAGGCGCTCGGCCTCGAAGTGCCAAGCTCGGCACACGCCTCGGCCGGGAAT
>DYTM01000043.1:3159-9107 GCA_020725985.1 Methanomassiliicoccus sp. | reverse complement strand
CGTCAAAGGCATTCTCGCTTCCCCCTCACCCCCAATCTAGCCTCTACGCAGAAACTAGGATGACAGGAGTAGCGCCGAGAACCTCCACCTCTCAGGCGCTCTTGACCGCTGATATGATCATTCCGATCAGGCGGTCGGACGCGGCCCGCTTCACTTCTGCCCTTTCTCCCGGAAATAGCGCCTCCTCAGCGATCCTCTTCCCCCGAATCTCGACGGCGAGGAACACCGTCCCGACAGGTTTGGAGGGAGTCGCCCCCGAGGGTCCGGCGATGCCGGTGGCTGCGGCCCCGACATCTGCTGAGTATGTTCTCCTTATCCCCGTCGCCATTTCCCTGGCGGTTTCTCCGCTCACCGCGCCGTAGCTCTCCAACGTCTCCTTTCTGACCCCAAGCAGCCGCATCTTCGACTCATTGCTGTACGCGACCACGCCTCCGAGGAAGTACTCTGAACTCCCGGGCACGTCGGTGATGCGGTCGGACACCATCCCCCCGGTCACCGACTCAGCCACGGCGACGCTCATCCGCCTCGCTCTCAGAACACTGCCCAGTTCCTCTTCAGGATTCATGCCTCACCTCAGAGCAGGCCCTTCATGAGGTCCCGGATCCTCACCTCGCCTCCGATCTCGTCGATCACTTCCGCGACCGCCTTCGGGACCAGATCCCTCCACTCCTGACCGGCGAGCATTCTCTTCCTGATCTCTGTGCCCGAGTACACCTCGACGTTGAAGAGCGGCGAAGCTCTGACCTCGTATCCCGCCTCCTGGAACAGCCTCTTCGTCAGGGGGTTGTTGCTGTACACCGCCTTGAACGGGGGGACGAGGGAGGCGACGTGCGCGACCCAGACAGCGTAGCGGTTGATGTCAATGATCGGCACGAGGAAGTATCGTTCGATCCCCTCGCCTTTCAGGGCCCGAGAGATCATGAGATGCCTCTCCCCGGCGGTGAAGGGGTTCTCGAAGGTGTGAGAGTACTGAGCGCTGCCGATGCCGATGGTGATGTAGTCCGATTCCCCGGCGATCGCCTTGATGACCTCCAAATGCCCCTTGTGGAACGGCTGAAAGCGGCCGATGAGGAGGCTGTTGAAGTCATCGCTGTTCAATTGTCTTCCCCTCTGTGGCAATGATGGAACGCCGTCTGCCTATTGAAAGGTTTTCATCTTTCAAGGAGGATGATGAAAAAGATCACTGAGTAACCGGCCTCAAGGGGGCCGGAATCGCGGCGCTCTCGACCATCGAGGTGAGCTTTCTCAGCAGCCCCTCCTTCTTCGTCCCTCCGACGAGAGCGTGACTGAGAACCTCGCTGAGGTTGTCCACCGGGATGATCTCGATCTTCCCGACGTACTTCTCCTCGAGAACGACATCCTTCACGTTCTCCCTCGGAATGAGGACCTTCGAGAGCCCCACCTCCGCCGCCGCCTCGATCTTCGCCGTCACCCCTCCCACCGGGAGAACCTTCCCCCTGACGCTGAGGCTTCCTGTCATCGCGACCGTCTGATCCACTGGCACCTCCTCGAACGCCGAGATGACCGCCGTCGCGACGGAAATGGAGGCGCTGTCCCCCTCCACCCCTTCGTATGAGCCGACGAACTGAACGTGAACGTCGTGATTGCTGATGTCCTCTCCAGTGTACTTCTTTATCAGCGCGGAAACGTTCTGGACCGCTTCCTTCGCTATCTCCCCGAGGCGTCCGGTGGCGATGATCTTCCCGCCGCTCTTGGTCTGCGCCGGGGTCACTTCGGCAACGATCGGCAGGACGACGCCGGAAAATTCGGACATGCTCGACTCGGTATTGAGGGCCGCCAGGCCGTTGACGACGCCGATCGCCGAGCCCTCGGTGACGAAGGTCTTGTACATCTTCCTGACCTCGATATACCTGTCCGCGATCTGCTGCTCGAGGCTCCGGGCGATCCTCTTCGCCGCGATGACGTGCTCCGCTGAGACGACCGGCTTCTCCTCCTCTGTGGCGATGTCTCCGGCAACCCTTATCAGCCCTCCGAGCTCGCGCAGCCTGAGAGTCAGCTGTTCCCGCCTGCCGGCGCGGCGCTGCGCCTCCTTCATGATCTCCGCCACCGCACCCTTGACGAACTGCGGAATCTTCTTGTCCTTCGCGACCTCCTGGGCCACGAACCTGATGAGCTTCTGCCGGTTCGAGGCGGAATCCTCCATGGTGGATTTCATGTATATTTCGTATCCGTACCCTCTGATTCTCGACCTGAGCGCGGGGTGCATCCCCTGAACGGCGTCCAGGTTTCCGGCGCACACGAGAATGAAGTCGCATGGGACCGCTTCGCTCTTGACCATCGCCCCCGAGGACCTCTCGCTCTGCCCGGTGATCGAGAACTTGCCCTCCTGCAACGCCGTCAGAAGGCTCTGCTGGGACTCGATCCTGAGCATGTTGATCTCGTCGACGAACAGGACACCCTTGGACGCCTTGTGTATGGCCCCGACCTCCAGCCTTTCGTGGGCGGGGGTCTCAAGGCCGCCACTCTGGAACGGGTCGTGCTTGACATCGCCCAGCAGAGCGCCGGCATGGGCGCCTGTTGCGTCTACGAACGGGGGCATCTCTTCGTCGTCATGGGACACGAGGAGCTTCGGCACCATGATATTCTCCTGCCTGGCGCCTGCGTACCTCATCGCGAAGAAAAGTATTGCCGCGGCGACTATCCCGACGAGAATGATCGACGGGTCATGCATCCCCGATTGAATGTAAAGGACGACTGTGAGAATGACGACCATGAAGACGATTGCGGTGACCATCGAGGCCTTTTGTTGCTTGCGCTGCATCGCTTCCCTCTTCTGCGCGGTCACGATCTCCTTGCCCTTTCCCGCCGGGACGACGCGCACCTTCGGCTCGTTCGAGTCCTCGGGGTTGTGATAGGCGATGACGTCCTGCAGCTCCCCCTTCGGAAGATATTCGGTCATCGATCGGGCGAGCATGCTCTTCCCGGTGCCTGGGTCGCCGATGAGCATGACGTGGCGCTTCTGCTCGGCCGCCTTCTTGATCACCTCGACGGCGGAGTCCTGGCCGATGACCTGGTCGGCAAGCTTGTCAGGAACCTTTATGTCCGCCGTGGTCCCAAAATTCTGGGTCTTCATCCACTCGTCCACATCGGGAAGGACCTCAGCGGACTCTGACTTATCGTCCAACATGGTTCTTTTGCTCTGCCTCAGTCATATTAGTTACCACTAATTAAGCGTTTCCCCAAACTTCTACGAATCTGATATCGGCCAGCACGTCGAAAGATGAAGGGAAAAAAGCAGAAAGGAGGGCGTCGTCGGCGTTAAGTATCGAAGACACCTTCCCTCTTGGGAATGTCGGACGAGAGATACAGCCCCGTGGCGCTCGCGGCCCTCCTGGCGGCGGTGATCATGTGGGCCTCCTCCTTTCCGCTCCTGAAGCTCGCCCTCGTCCACCTTCCTCCGATCACCTTGGCGGCGATTCGCTACTCTATCGCCGCCGTGTTCATGATCTCCATCCTTCTGGCGAAGTTCGGGATGAGATAGACCCTGGCCAGCTTCAAATCCGATTGGAAAGTCCTCACGGTCCTCGGGTTTGTGGGCATCGCACTCCCGAACGCCGCCCTTAACGTCGGTCTGCAGTACACGACCGCGAGCGTCTCTTCGATCATCCAGGCCTCGGGGCCTGTGTTAACCGTCATCTTCGCGATCATCCTGCTGAAGGAGCGCCTCGGGGGCGCGAAGGTGGTGGGGACCCTGCTCGCCCTCGTAGGCACGGTTCTCCTGATCAGCTGGGACGGGATGGACCTCGCCGACAGCACGTTCATCGGCAACCTCTTCGTCCTCGCCTCGGCCTTTTCCTACTCGGTGTCCGGGGTGGTAAGCAAGAAGGCCCTCGCCCGGCATCACCCAATGGCAATCACCGGCTGGAGCCTTGTGATAGGTTCCCTCGCCCTCTACCTCGCCACGCCCCTCGAGTTCGGCCGCCCCATGTCCTTCCCGCCCGACCTCATCGGCATCGTGCTCCTACTGGCGATCTTTCCAGGATGTTTGGCCTTCTTGCTGTACTACTACATACTGCAGACGAAGGACCTCAGCTCGATCTCCTTCTTCATCTACCTCATTCCGGTGTTCTCGACGGCGATCTCGATCGCGCTGCTCGGCGAGATCGTCACCGCGGAAACTGTCTTATTCGCCTCCTTCGTTATAGCTGGTGTCGCCATCGCCCAGTATGCACCGGCGAGGAAGAGGAGGGTGAATGATGAGGGTCGAGGAACTCGGACTGCCTGACGAGGTCGCGGGCATTCTTCGGGCGGAGGGAATAGTCGATCTCTACCCCCCTCAGGAACTAGCGCTTCCGGCTGCGCTGGCCGGAAGGAACATCGTCCTGGCGGTCCCCACGGCCAGCGGGAAGTCCCTTGTGGCCTATCTCGCCGCCCTGAAGCATGTACTCGAAAGAAAGGGGAAGGTCCTCTATATCGTCCCCTTGAGAGCCCTCGCCGCCGAGAAGTTCGACGACCTGAAGAGTTTCGAGACCCTTGGGGTGAGGGTGGACATCTCGGTCGGGGATTTCGACACCCCCGATCCCGAGCTGGAGAACTTCGACATCATTGTCGCCACGTCCGAGAAGGCGGATTCGCTCCTCCGCCACCGGAGCCGATGGCTCGACCAGATTTCGCTCGTTGTCGCGGACGAGGTCCATCTCATTCACGATCCGGAACGTGGACCGACGCTCGAGATCACGCTGACGAAGTTCCGGAAGTTCAACCCCCAGCTCCAGGTCATCGCCCTCTCGGCGACGATCAAGAACTCCGAGGAGCTGGCCCGATGGCTCGGGGCGGACCACGTCTCGAGCGACTGGCGGCCCGTTCCCCTGAAGGAGGGGGTCCTGCTGGACGGAGCGATCAGGTTCACCGACAACTCATCCAGGGAGATCGAGGACAAGGGGGACACTATGTGGAGCCTGATCAGCGACTCGATCAGGGGCGGGGGACAATGCCTCATCTTCGTCAACACCAGGAAGTCGACCGAGGCGCTGGCAATGAGGTACGCGCCCCGGATGAAGGAGCTGGTCAAGGAGAAGGTCGAACTCGAGGAGGAGGCGGAAAGGGTGCTGGAGGAGGAGGCCGAGCCCACTTCCGTCGGGAAGAGGCTGAAGGGGTGCGTGAAGAAGGGCATAGCCTTCCACAACGCCGGCCTAACGAACGAGCAGCGGAGGCTCGTCGAGCGCGGCTTCAAGAAGGGGGCGATCAAGTGCATCGTCGCCACCCCCACCCTCGCGGCCGGGATCAACCTTCCGGCCAGGATGGTGGTCATCCGGGACGTTCATCGTTACGAGGGGAGCGTCGGCAATGTCACCATCCCGGTGCTCGAGATCAAGCAGATGTGCGGGAGGGCGGGACGGCCGAGGTACGATCCCTACGGGGAAGCGGTGCTGATCGCGAAGAGCGAGCACGAGAGGGACTTCCTCATGGAGAACTACCTCCTGAACGAGACGGAGGAGATCTTCTCGAAGTTGGGGAGCGAGCCGGTCCTCCGGAGCCACATCCTCGCCACGATCGCCACCGGCACCGCCAGCTCGAGGTCTAGTCTCATGCAGTTCCTCGACTCCACATTCTTTGCGCATCAAACGAGCACGGTCGGCCTGGAGCAGGCTGCGGACAATGTGATCGAGTTCCTGGCCAAGGAGGGAATGATCCGCGCGGGAGAGGAACTCTCGGCGACCTTCTACGGCAAGAGGGTCTCGGACCTGTATATCGACCCGCTCTCCGCGGTGAGGATGAGGGAGGCGTTGAAGGGCTACGAGCCCGGGAAATCGCAGTTCGGCTTCCTCCACGCGGTCTGCTCCACCCCGGACATGCTCAACATGTATCTGAGGAGGGGCGAGTACGAGACGATGGAGGAGGCCTACTTCCTCCGGAAGGACGAGCTGCTTCTGCCCGCCCCGGAGGACCTGACGGAATACGAGTTCTACCTCTCCGAGCTGAAGACC
>DYTM01000043.1:0-3149 GCA_020725985.1 Methanomassiliicoccus sp. | reverse complement strand
CTTGCGCGCTCGAGGAGTGGGCGGAGGAGGCCGAGGAGGACGGAGTCCTGAAGAAGTACAACATGGGTCCGGGGGACCTGAGGAACAAGGTGGAGGTAGGGGAGTGGCTCCTCTACTCGATGAGGGAGCTTTCCAACATCTTCAACAAGGACGCGTACCCTGCGCTGACGGACCTAATGACGAGGGTGAGGTACGGGGTGAAGAAGGAACTGTTGGACCTAGTCAGGCTGAAGGGGGTGGGAAGGGTGAGGGCGAGGATGCTGTTCGAAAGGGGCTTCAGGACGATCGAGGACCTGAGGAGGGCGGAGATCGAGGCCGTCGCCCGCGTTCCGAAGATTGGGAGGGCGATGGCGGAGAGCATGAAGGCCCAGGTGGGGGGTTCCAGGCCGAGGAAGGAAGAGAAGTCGAAGGAGAAGGAACCCCAGGGCGGGCAGCTCAGGCTGTCGGACTTCTAGAAGTCGGCGATCGCCCTCGTCACGAAGAAGTGATTGTCCTTCTTGAAGAAGGAGAAATGACCGGTAGCGTGCTCCGTCTCCCTCATCTTGACGCAGCGTATCCTCCTGTACACCTCGGCATCAGTGTCCTCGGCCATTCGCATGTGTATGATTCCATCGGCAAGGAAATCGGCGTCGTGCGAGCCGTAGCAGGTGAACGGCCCGACCGGCATTTCCGAGATGATGAAGGTGGTGATGTCCAGGGTCCGGAGCCACTCGAACAGGCGGAACATGTCCTCCCGGGGCTTGGAGAAGTTTGATATCAGCTCGAGCGCCCCGAGGGAGTCGATGACGAGCAGCTCGTAGTTCATCCGCCGCTTCGTCTCCCCGACCGCGAACCGGAAAGTATCAAGCCAGCCGGGACCTTCGGAGTTCCGGCGCATCTCCCCCACGTCCAGGATCTCCACCCGGCCGAGGGACTCCCCTCTGAAGCCCATGCTCTCCATCTGCCTCACGAGGCTCTTCTTGCTCTGCTCCAGGGAGATGTAGAGGCCGTTGACGCCGTCTCTCTTCGCGTTCATATAGAGGACGTAGTAGGCGATCGAGGACTTCATCGTCCCCGCTTCCCCGGCGATGAGAACGATGTGCCCCTGAGGGATTCCCCCGCCCAGGTTCTCGTCGAACCCCTGGACGTAGGTCTTGTACTTCGTACGCTGCTCCGAGGAGTTCATCGGCGCGCTCCTGCCTGAATATAGATAGGGTGAATAAATATGATTTGCCTTAGCTGAAGCTATCAACTAGCCGGTGATCAACTTCCGCACCGCGTCCACCTCCGCCCGAACCTTCTCCACCTTTCCGAACGACCTCATCACCACGTCCGGATCCTTCAGCACGTTCCCCGTGCAGATGCAGACGACCCGTTCGTCCTTGGAAAGCTCGCCCATCTGGGACATCTTCATCACCCCGGCAATGGAGGCCGCGCTCGCCGGCTCCACCCCGACCCCCTCCGCCCGTCCGAGTATCCGTTGGGCGTCGAGTATCTCCCCGTCCGTCACGTCCAGGGCGCGTCCCCCGCTGTCGTAGATCGCCTTCAAGGCCTTCCTCCCGCTCACCGGATTACCTATCCTTATGGCGGTCGCGACCGTCTCTGGCTTCTCCACCGGCTCGAAGTCCGTCCTCCCCTGAGCGAAAGCCTTGACGATCGGCCTGGAGCCATGGGCCTGGACCCCGACGAGCTTCGGCATTCTCTCTATCCAGCCGATAGATATCAGCTCCTGGAACGCCTTGTAGACCGACCAGATGTTGCCGGCGTTGCCGACCGGCAGGAATATCCTGTCCGGCATCCGGTAATCGAGCTGATCCATGATCTCGAACGCCACCGTCTTCTGGCCCTCCGGCCGGTAGGGGTTTATCGAGTTTAGGAGATAGAGATGACCGTCCGCAGCCAGCTGCCTGACGATTCGGAGAGCGTCGTCGAAGTTGCCTTCGATCGATATGACCTTCGCCCCGAAGAAGACGGCCTGGGCGAGCTTCCCCGCCGCGACATTTCCTGCCGGCAGAATGACCGCACAGTCCAGACCGGCCTTGGCCGCGTAGGCGGCGAGCGAGGCCGAGGTGTTCCCGGTGGAGGCGCATCCGACGACCTTGGCGCCGATCTCGATCGCCCTCGTCACACCGACTGTCATGCCGCGGTCCTTGAACGATCCTGTCGGGTTCGCCCCCTCGTACTTGACCAATATCCGCTTCAGTCCGACGATGCCGGCCAGGCAGCGGCAGTCGTAGAGGGGCGTTCCCCCCTCCTTCAGCGTGACCGCCTTCTCCTCCGACACCGGAAGGAATTTCGAGTACCTCCAGACGCCAATGGGTCTCCGCCTGAGATCGTACGGGTGGAGGGACTTGAGCTGCTCCAGATCAGTCTCGAGGGTGAGGAGTCCCCCGCAGCTCGGGCAGCTGTCCGCATACGGGTCGTCCACCTCAAGCCCGCACTCCCAGCACCTTATCCAGCTTTCCATCTACTCGACCCTCCGGCAGCCAGACCCGGGCCCGGTGACCCATGACCTGCACGCGATCCCGTTGTCCGAGAAGAGATTGGCCATCGAGTCCGCGATGGCTTTCCCATCCATCTGATCCGAATCGAACACGGCGGCGATGCAGGGCCCGGAGCCGCCGAGAAACGCCCCCGCCGCGCCGGACTTCAGTGCCAGGTCCTCCGCTGCCCGCAGATGCGGGATGAGATGGGCCCTGGCGGGTTCGACTACCGCATCCTTCATGCTCCGGCCGACGAGGCCCACGTCCCCGTTCCTCATCCCCAGGACCAGGCCAGAGGCGTGCGCGATATGGAACACCAGCTCGTCCATTCCGACGTTCGAAGGTAGCGCCTTCCTAGCATCCTTCGTGGAGACGAGGACCTCGGGCATCGAGATGACGATTCCGAGATTCCTCGGAGGGTCCACCCTCACTATCTCGAACGGGTCATAGGAGGCGATGATCGTGAAACCGCCCAGGATGGCCGGTCCTACATTGTCAGCGTGGAAGCTGCCGGAGGTGACCTCCTCGGCCCTGGCCGCGCACACGACGAGCTGTTCATGAGAGAGGGGGGCAGACAGGAGGAGGTTCGCGGCGTAAGCGCCGCCAGCCGCTGAGGCCCCAGAGGAGCCGATGCCGCTGCAGGGCCGGATCCCCTTCTTTATCTTGATCGCAACCCCGAAATCGGCA
>DYTM01000267.1 GCA_020725985.1 Methanomassiliicoccus sp. | reverse complement strand
GACATGATCACCAAGGTCGTCAGGGATCACGTGGATCTTGACGCGATCTGGGCAGAGTGATAGCGGGAAATCGAGCGCCGAACGTCGGCGGGCGACATGCCCTCAGATCTCGATGCTCAGCTCGCTCGTTCCGTCCTCAGTCTCCCTGACCCCGACGACGTGAGCCATGAACTCCTTCACATCCTCGATATGGGTGATGAGGATGATCTGGCTGAACTGCCTTGAGAGCTGATTGAGCGTCGACATGATGTTCCGCTTCCTCGTCTGGTCCTGCGATCCGAATATCTCGTCCAGGATGAGGAAGTCGACGCTGCTTCCCGCCCGGTCGGCGATGACCCTCGATATCGCAAGCCTGAGGCACAGGTTTGCGAGGTCCGCCTCGCCCCCGGAGAACCTGCTCAAGGGATACTTCTCCCCTCCGTCGTAGATGTGGACCTCGTAGTCCTCGTCGAGCTCCATGCCCCCGTACCTCGAGTCCGTCAGCTCTGCGAAGAGCGCCGAGGAGATCTCAGATAGCGTCGGGACAATCCTCGCCATGACGTTCGTCCGGAAATCCCTCATCACGCCGCTCAGGATAGCGAGTTGCCCGAGCTGACTAGTCCTCTCGGACAGGCTCCTCTCGGTGATCTCGAGCTCGCTCACCTGCCCCTGGGCGTTCTTCGCCTCCATCTCCTTCAGGCGGAGCTCCCCCTCCATCTCCTTGAAATCCACGCTGATCTTCTGCCGCGTCGCAAGCGCCGATTCATATGCTTCTGTTGCGAGCGCAAGATCCCCGTCCCGATAGCCGAGGTCATTGATTCGTCGTTCGATGGTGCTGAGGTCCTCCTCCTCCGAAGCCAGCTGATCGCCAATATCTGATCGCTCCTTCTCGAGCAGAGGAAACCGCTGCAGGGCGGAACGCAACTCGATGTACTTGTCCGCCTTCTCCTTGAGGATCCTGAGGCGGCCTTTCAGTCCCGCATACTCCTTCTCGTCGAACTCGATCTCCTCCAACTGTCCAATTCGCTCCGTCAGCTCATCTCTCTCCCGAGAGAGCTGCCCGGCCTCGGAGAGCGCCTGCTCGAGAGCGCTTCGCAGGCCGATATCCTCCTTCTGCTTCCTCGCCAGCTCCCCCTTCCTCTTCTCAAGCGCATCCTTTCTGAGCTTCAGGCGCTTGATCTCCTCCGACGCCTTCTCCCTCCTCTCCTCGTTCTGAACGATTCCGTTGCGGAGGTCTTCGATCTCGACCTCCATCTTCCGAAGGAGGAGGTCGTGCTGCTCTCCCAACGGCCTCTCGCAGGTGGGACAGGCGGAGTCTGGCCCCAACCTCGATATGCCCTCCTTTCTCTCCACGACCCGGGCGACTTCCTCCTCGAGCCTCCCGATCTCGGACTCGAGCCACTT
>DYTM01000266.1 GCA_020725985.1 Methanomassiliicoccus sp. | reverse complement strand
CGATCGCCACGAGATACGTTAACTCGGTCAAGAACGCGAGCAACAACCTCGTCAAGGACATGCGCAGTCTGACGAGAGAAGTGGCCCCGGTCTCCAACCCGCCTTCCGCTCCCTCCTCCTCGGACCGCAGAACGGGGCCGGGAGTCTCCTGCTACTGCGCGTGCGCCTGCGCCTGCGCTTGCGCCTGCGCCGGAGGGGGAAGATGAGCCTCATCGATCGGTGGAGGGAGGCGCAGGGAAAGGGTCTGGAGCCGGGAGTCTACAAGTTCGACGGAAAGGGAGAAATGGCCCATCACCGGTTCCATCTCCGGGTGGACTCGAGGAATAGGGGCGTCCTCCTCATAGACGCTTCCAGCCTCCTATTCCTGAACGGCACCGCGCTGGACTACGCCCGACTGGTCCTCGAGGGAAGGAGCGAGAAGCAGGCTGCAAGGTACATGACGATCCGATACAGGAATCTGGACGAGGCGAAGGCGGCTGCTGATTTCGTGGCGACGAGACACAGACTCCTGGACTTCATTCACGGCAAGGCGGACGTGGTGGAAGTGATCGGCTCGGAAACCCCCACCTTCGGCGCCGACTCGTTCCCCGCGCCCTACAGGATGGATCTCGCACTCACCTATCGCTGCCAAAACAGATGCGCCCACTGCTACAACGAGCCCAGGCAATCGAAGGAACTTCCCCTGGCGGAGTGGAAGAGGGTGATCGCAAAGCTCTGGGCTTTGGGCATACCTCATGTCGTCTTCACCGGTGGAGAGCCGACCCTCATCCCCGAGCTGATCGATCTGATCCGGGAATCTGAGAAATACGGTCAGATCACCGGGCTCGTCACCAATGGAAGGAAGCTCGCCACCCCCGGCCTCCTGGCAGGCATGATCAGGGAAGGCCTCGATCATGTCCAAATCACGGTCCTATCGTTCAGGGAATCCGTTCACGACCGACTCGTCGGGGACGATGGTGCGTGGAAGGAGACGATTGCCGGGCTGAAAGCCTCCCTCAAGGAAGACCTCTACGTTAGCACGAACACCACCATCATGCGCTCGAACTTCGACGACATCGAAGAAACGATGCGATTCCTCGCCGGCCTGGGGGTAAAGAACATCGCCTTCAACGGCATCATCCGTTCGGGCGGCGGAAAGACGGCGGAGGGAGTGAGCTACGAGGAGCTCTCCTCTCTTCTCCCGAAGCTCAAGGCTGTTGCTAGCGAGACCGGGACGAGGCTGATCTGGTACACGCCCACGCCGTACTGCGAGTTCAACCCGATCAACCAGGGACTCGGGATAAAGCAGTGCACCGCCTGCGCCCTGAACATGGCGATCGAGCCGGACGGGACAGTTCTCCCGTGTCAGAGCTGCTTTCAGCCCCTGGGCAACATCCTGAGCGATCCCTGGGAGCGCATC
>DYTM01000042.1 GCA_020725985.1 Methanomassiliicoccus sp. | reverse complement strand
AAGAGGAGGTCGGAGGAGCTGGATATCAGATTGCCTCTCCTCTCGTTACCTCAGACATGGTGACGATTCCTTCGACCGACGGCAAGCTCTATGCCTTCGATTCCGCAGACGGCGCGCCTTTGTGGGAGGCCGAGATAGGGTTCTCGTGGACAGGGATAACGTCCTCCCCGATCTCATATCGCAATCAGATCATCGTTGGCGGAGGGGATGGGAAGATCTATTCATATGGCGAAAACGGCTCCCTCCTATGGGCTGTGCAAGTAGCATCGTCAATCTACTTCTCATCCCCGTCCGCATCCAACGGTACGGTCTACATTGGCTCGGAAGACGGGAAGCTTCATGCGGTTGCATCGGACGGCAGCGGTGAGATTTGGAATGCCAGCATAGGAGGTAAGGTTCGATCTGCGCCGCTCTTGCTCGATGAGATGATAGTGGTCACATACTCGACATACGAGGGATTCGTCCCGGTGGACGGAGGTGCAGTTGCGTTGGGATTTGATGGCAGCGAACTCTGGAGGATTGACGTGAACTCTACCTCGAGCTCCGCCGCCCTCTCCTCAGAAGGAATTGTGGTGACGTCCGAGGATGGGTTGACGCTCATATCCTCAGAAGGAGAAGTGCTCTGGAAGAGGGATCTGGGCGCCCCGGTCAAGGGATCACCGTCTGTGGGAGGGGAGGTTATCTACGGCGTGACCTACGAGCCCCTCAGCGAGCTGTACGCGGTCGACTTCGAGGGGAGCGTGCTCTGGCACTACCCGCTTGCACCCGAGCAGTACTCGATGTCCTCACCGGCGATATCAGACGAGATGGTCTTCGTGGCATCCGACAACAGCCATGTCTACGCATTTGCTGAAGAGGCTCAGGCAATATGGGAGGGTCCGGCTCATTTTGACTCGATTCCAGAGACAGCAGTTACAGCTGGTGAAAACTACACGTACGACGCCGACTGCAACATGACCGTCCTATTCAATATTGAAACCGATGCCGGTTTCCTTCTTTTCGACGATGTGACTGGTCTGGTGAGCGGTGAAACCGAGATTGAGGATGTCGGAACCTACTACGTTCACATCTCTGCAACCAACGCCTACAACTACACAGTGTGGCAAAACTACAGCCTCGAGGTTAGAGTGCCAGCTGACGATTTGACCTGGGTGTTTGCCGGATTCGCAATTGCCATTGGAGTGGTGGCTACTGTCGCGATTCTCACGATTAGGAAAGGGTCAAAGGGAGGCCAAGATGAGGGGAAGGGTCGCCACTAGAGTGCTTGTAGGGACAACGATTCTCGCAGCTCTCCTCCTAGCAGGCTGCCTCGGGGGCGGAGAGAGTGTCGATACGCGCGCCACCCTCGTCATCGACTTCAACGGCCCGGAGGGGCCGATTCATCCAGGCAATCTCACCGTCTGGAGCCAGGAGGGGGGAGAGTGGATCCTTGAGACCGAGGAGAACGATGGAACGACAGTTTGGCTGTTCGTCAATGTCACCTCGATCAGCACCGTTCTGGAGCTGACCGAGAGGGCAGCCGAGATCGGCGGATTCGAGATCGAGCTGCGCCAGTACGCCGGCATGGGTACCTTCGTAGAGGGAATCGGCGGAGCACAGAACGAGCGCCCCGGCCGCGGCTGGCAGTTCGAGGTGAATGGCGAGTACGCGACGAAATCCTGCGACAAGTGGACCCTCAACGAGGGGGATATGGTGAGGTGGGCGTTCGCGGAGATGCCGTGGTAGGTCGCTATGCTCTTTCCCTACAAAAGCACCGACTCGGGTATCCACCGCCTCGATGCGAGGCCGAAGGTAGCTTTCGTCCTCGCCATATTCGTCTTCTCGATCCTCATATCTGATATCGCCTATCTCATCATTCTCTTGGCCCTGGTTCTGACGGTTGCCGCCGCGGGCAGGGTGCTCAGGCCGACCCTCGGGCTCCTGAGGTACGCGGCTTACGTCGCCGTCTTCGTCATCCTCTTCAACATCCTCATCTCGTCCGGACGGGAGGTCATAGCAACGATCGGCCCCCTCACCGTGACGAGCGAATCGCTTCTGTTCGCGATCAGCATGTGCCTGCGACTTTTCCTCGCCGTCTCCGCCTTCGGAATTCTCACCTTCGCAATCCATCCGGACGAGGCGATGAGGGTGGTATCCAGAGTCGGGTACAAGACCACGACAGGGCTTTCGCTGTCGACGAGGATGTACCCGACGGTAGCCGCCGATACCCAGAACATCACGGACTCGATGAGGGCAAGAGGAGTGGAATTCGACAGCGGCGGATTCCTTGGCAAGATCAGGGCGAGATCGCACGTGGTCATGCCTCTTCTCCTCAATTCCCTCGAAAGGTCCATTGCGGTGGCGGAGGCCATGGAGGCAAGGGGATTCGGATCTTCCAGACGGACGAACTACTCCGAGCGTCGCATGTCGCGGAGCGAGGGGACGATGATGGCGATGTTCATCGCCGCCGCCGTTCTCGGCATCGCCCTCTTCATTCTTGGCTACGGGAATGCGGACTACCTGAGAGGGGCGGGATTGAATTGGTCGTCCGGTGATGTCCTCGCCATCGCTGCATACCTTCTCCTGCTTTCGCCGATCGTACTCGGGGGGAGGCGATGATCGAGATCGAAAAGCTCAGCTTCGCCTACTCCCGCTCGGAGACCCCAGTTCTCAGGGAGATCTCCTGCCGGATCGAGGAGGGAGAGTTCATCCTGATCGTAGGAAAGTCGGGGTGCGGAAAATCGACCCTCTGTCGCGCCCTCAACGGGCTTGTGCCTCACTTCTACGGTGGCACCTTCTCCGGAAAAGTATCGGTCGACGGCTTGGACACCAGGAAGACCCCCACCTCCAAGTTCGCCGGTCTTGTTGGAATGGTCTTCCAGGACCCGGAGAATCAGCTTGTCATGACGAACGTCGAGAACGAACTTGCCTTCGGCATGGAGAATCTGGCGGTGGAGAGGGAAGAGATGAGGCGGAGGGTCACCCAGTTTGGCGAGTACTTCAACCTGAAGGAGTACTTCGATCGCTTCATTCCGGAGCTCTCGGGCGGAGAGAAGCAGAAGGTCGCACTCGCCTCGGTGCTCGCGATGAACCCAAAGTACATCGTTCTGGACGAGCCCACCTCCCAGCTCGATACCGAGAACGCGACGTTGTTCCTCGAGTTCCTCGCCCGGCTCAACGGGGAAATGGGGGTGACGATCATACTGGTCGAGCATAGGCTTGAGCGCTGCCTCCGGTATGCTCGCAGGGTCATCTTCATGGAGGAGGGAAGGATCCTCTTCGACGGGGGAAGGGACGCGGTCGAGCGCTCTCTTCGGGAGAAGAACCTCCTGGCGGACTTCAGAAGGATAGCGGGAAGGGAAGACGGATACGGGGAGGCGATCGTCGAGGCCCGGAACGTCCACTTCTCGTACGGTCAGCACCCGGTCCTCAATGGTGTTGATCTGACGATACGGAAAGGGGAGCTGGTCGCCATCACCGGGGCCAACGGGAGCGGGAAGACAACGCTGATAAAGCAGCTCAACGGGTTGCTTCGGCCCGAGTCCGGGAGCATCAGCGAGCTCGGGAAGGACATCTCCAAGGCGACGACGGCGAGCCTCGCGAGCGAGCTGGGGTATCTCGGGCAGAATCCGAATGACTATCTGTTCGAGCAGACGCTCCGGAAGGAGCTGGAGTTCACCCTCTCGAACCTGGGAGTGAAGGAGGGGGAATGGGATGAGAGGATCGAGTGGACGCTCTCGGTCCTCGATCTCGCCAGGTTCGGCGAGGTGTTTCCCCGGGATCTGAGCTGCGGGGAGAGGGAGCGGACGGCTCTCGCCTCGATTCTCGTCGGGCAGCCTAGAATCCTGATACTCGACGAACCGACCCGCGGTCTGGACTACTGGAACAAGATCAAGTTGGGGTCGATTCTCGAATCCCTGCGGCGGGAGGGGATGACGACGGTGCTCGTCACCCACGACTACCGCTTCATCGCGGAGCATGCGACGCGCGTCCTGAGATTGGAGGGGGGGAAACTGAGCGAAGCCCCGCTTGACTGGGTCATCGGTCTCGCTTCTGAGGGCGAGGGAAGGAAGGCGGAGGAGAACGCATGAAGGTCTCCAGGAAGACGCTGATCGCATCGCTCGGAGCGCTCATCTCCCTCTCCCTCTTGATGTTCCTCGCCCTCTACGATCCGCAGAGTCTCGCGTATTACGCCGCCTTCCTCACATTCCTTTTCGTCCTGTTCCTGATCATACTCCTCTTCATCCGTTTCGAGGAATCAGCGATCACCTCTAAGGAGGTGGCGCTGATAGGGATACTTGCTGCCATCACCGCCGCCTCGAGGATTCCGTTCGCCGCGCTTCCGAACATCCAGCCCTGCACCTTTCTCATCATCGCGACAGGGGTGATGTTCGGCCCGCTCGCCGGAGTCATGGTGGGAGGGATGACCGCCGCCGTCTCGAACATGTTCCTCGGACAGGGCCCTTGGACGGTCTGGCAAATGGCGGGCTGGAGCCTGGTCGGGCTGATCGCCGGTGCGATCGGAAAGCGGAGGCCGGATATCGGCGTCTGGGGGATCGCGGTGCTCGGAGTCATTTCGGGAATGATCTACAACACGCTCCTCGACTTCAGCAGTTGGGTCTGGCTGTACGGCCTCGATACCACGAAGTTCCTCGCGGTCTTCGCCCTCGGCCTCCCGTTCGGGATAGCGCATTCGGTCGGGAACGCGATCTTCGCCTTCGCCCTGGGGAAGCCGGTCCTCTTCGCCTTCAGGAGATTCAAGAGCAAGTTCCACGTGATGTACGCGGACGAGGGCGGAGAAGGCGCAATGAAGGGGGACGATCGAATCGGGTCCGGCGCGATCGAGCCCGGGCGGAATCCGGACTGAAGGCGTCATCTCACGACCGGTGAAGCATCCGTATCGAAGGGATTGGTCCGGATGGCAAGGGAGAAGAGATAGGGGTAGTCAGTCTTGAGATGTTTCATGTAGGAGAGCCATTCCCGGACGAGCAGTGCATACACTCTCTCTCCATCGCTCTCCAGATGCCTGCGGTCGCTGTCGGGGGTGGCGGCAAGGTTCCCCCTCACCGACAGCTCCTCGGTCAGGTGGAACACTCCCCAGAGCAGCTCGGTGAACGACTCATGCTCGAGGAGGTTCGGATTGAGAAGGAGACCGAGCATGAAGGGGCGTTTGGAAACAAGGTGCTCTCTCAGCCTCTCGAGATCCTCCTCGCTCATCGCCAACTTGAATTCGTGCTTGCTGATCTTCGCCGCAGCCTTCTCAAAGTCCGCCTCGGACCATTCCTTACCGAATTCGAGGCTTCCCGCGATTTCTTGAATCCCGGGGTCACAGGGGGAGAGACGTCTGAGCAGCTCGGTGCCCACCTCGCTGTAGAACGAACCTATGACCATGTTCATCTTCTTCAGCAGCGCCCTCTTGTCTCTTTCAGTCATAAGAGCCTCGATGATCAGCGTCACAAGCAGGACGTTGATGAACACGAAGGCGATGTTCATCAAGAGCCAGAAGAAGATGTCGTACACATCCTTGAAGATGATGTAATGAAGGACGTACGCGACCACAGAAAGGACGACAAGCCCGACGCCCACCTTCCCCCGCCATTTGCTGGCCGTTCTGCCCCCCCCTCAAACGAAGATATCCTCTCCGGTTAGCGGCAGACTCAGAACGTCCGCGGGCAATCTTAATCCTTTCCAAGAGCCCGCAAAACTCAAGTATCACGATCTCGCGGGGAGTAGGTTCCGAAGCATCGTCTCTACGTCCGTCGTCGGGGGAAGGCAGGAGTTGCCGTTGCAGACATGAGCAGTCGCCTTCCCTTCGACCGGGACCTTTCTTTTGGCCGTCGAGGAGACGTCGAGGATTCCACCCTTGCTCTGGTCGGACGGGCTGAAGATGACGACGGCGTTCGGTATGAAGCTCTCCTGAACTGCCCTGAGCATTGATCTCGTCCCCTCATCTTCGGACCCCCCAGCGACAACCACCTCGAAGGACGGCCCGATCGCGAAATCCAGGGCCGAAAGCATCAGGGTGTGGGATTCCGGCATCGAGGCGAGAGACCCTGCGAACGCCTCAATCGTTCTGCGTGCAATCGTCTCGTATCTCCCCTCTCCCGTCAGCCTTGCAAGCCTGAGGAGGTTTAGGACCGCGACCGAGTTTCCAGACGGCAGAGCGCCATCAAACACCTCCTTCCTTCGGGCGATGAGGTTCACCGCTCCCTCGGGTGCGAGATAGAATCCACCCGTCTCATCCCTGAAGAGGTCGACCATCCTGTCGGTCAACTCCATCCCCCGTGCGAGCCAACGCGGTTCATAGGAGGCTTCGTAAAGCTCGATCAGACCCCATGAGACGAAGGCATAGTCATCGAGGAACGTCTCCGGCGAGAGGTGACCATCCCTGTACCTGTGGCGAAGACGACCGTCTCGGTCGACCATCCTTTCGAGGAGGAACTCCGTCGCAGCGGTCGCCGCCTGCAGGTACTCCTTCCTTCCCGTGGCCTGATGCGCCTTCGCAAGGGCAGCGATCATCAGGCCGTTCCAGTCTGCCAAGATCTTCCTGTCCTTCTCCGGGCGCGTTCGCCTCGCCCTCCGGTCGAGGAGCTTGGATCGGGCAGAATCCAGAACACTCTCGAAATCCTCCTCTCTCAAGTTCGAAGACGCGGCGACTGCGTCGGGAGGCGCTCTCATGCGGAGAACACCGCGTTCGCCTCCAGTCAGTTCTCCTCCAATGCCATCACCCACACGCAAGTCATAGACCCTCAGGAAGACGGCCGCCTCCTCCGTTGTGAGCGCATCTCGTATCTCAGCTTCGCTCCAGAGATAGAACTTGCCCTCGATTCCCTCACTGTCCGCGTCCTCCGACGAGAAGAATCCCCCCTCCGGGGACCGCATCTCCCTCAAAACGTAGGTGATTGTGTCATCCATCGTTCGAGCATACTCCAGGTTCGCAGTCGCCTGAAACGCCTCGGCATACGCAATCGTGAGAAGGGCCTGGTCATAGAGCATCTTCTCGAAGTGAGGGACGTGCCAGGAACTGTCAGTCGAGTACCTGTGAAACCCCTTCCCGAGGTGATCGAAGATCCCTCCTCTCTTCATGCTGTGGAGGGTTCGCTCGACCATCCTGAGCGCCTCTTCATTTCCGCTTCTCCTCCAGTATCTCAGGAGGAAGGTCAGCCTTGTGGGCGTAGGGAACTTGGGGGCTCTTCCGAATCCCCCGTGATCCTCGTCGAAGGCGGAAAGGAGCCGTTCGTAGCCATCATCGAGCGTCTTCCTCTCCAACTCGCCTCCTTGCGACTCGACTACCTCCCTCAAAGCCGCCGCAACCCTCTCCCCTGTCTCCTCCGCCCTCCCCCTTTGCTCCTTCCACACCCTCTCAGCCGCTGGAACGAGCTCCCTCATGCCGATCCGGCCGTGAGCGCTCTCCCTCGGGAGGTAGGTGGCTGCGAAGAAAGGCTCGAGGTCCGGGGTCAGAACCAGCGTGAGGGGCCATCCGCCGCTTCCGGTCATCATCTGGCACGCGGCCATGTACATCTCGTCAACGTCCGGCCTCTCCTCCCTGTCCACCTTGACGCAGACGAAGGCGCGGTTCATCAGTTCTGCCGTCTCGTCATCCTCGAAGGACTCGCGTTCCATGACGTGGCACCAATGGCACGAGGAGTAGCCGATGGAGAGGAATATCGGTTTATTCTCTCTCTTTGCCCTTTCGAGTGCCTCCTCGCCCCACGGGTACCAATCCACGGGGTTGAAGGCATGCTGAAGGAGGTAGGGGCTCTTCTCCCGGATCAGGCGGTTCGTGGAGGCCTCAGTGACCTTCCTCATGATGGTGATGTTCTTCCCCGCTCTTCTTCTCCCTCGGCTCTATCCTGATTCCCTTCCGTCGGTAGTAGTCCTCGATGGCAGCATGCAGGGCGTCCGCCGCGAGGTTGGAGCAGTGCATCTTGATCGGCGGCAGGCCTTCGAGCGCCTCGGCCACGTCTCCCCTCGTTATCTTCAGGGCCTCCTCGATCGTCTTGCCTCTGGCGAGCTCGGTGATCATGCTGCTCGTGGCGATCGCGGCCCCGCATCCGAAGGTCCTGAACTTGACGTCCGTCAGGATGTCGTTCTCCACCTTGATCTGTATCTCCATCATATCCCCGCATACCGGATTTCCCACCTTTCCGACCCCGTCGGGGTTCTCGATGACCCCGACGTTCCTGGGGTTCCGGAAATGCTCCATGCACTTCTGGCTGTACATTCTCACACCTCCGATGCCGGGGTGAGGGGCGACATCTTCCTCAGAAGGTCCACCACCCCCGGAACGTTCTCTATGACATAGTCCACATCTTCCTCGGTCGTCCATCGTCCCATTGAAAGGAGAAGACTTCCCTGCGCCTCCTCGGCCGGGACCCCCATTCCCCTCAGAACGTGAGAGGGTTCGAGGGTCTTCGAGGTGCACGCAGAGCTCGTAGCCGCGGCAATCCCCAGATCGCTCAGCCGCAGGATGAGAGCCTCCCCCTCTATGTACTTGAACCTGAAATTCGCGTTATGAGGCATCCTCTTGGTGGGATGCCCGTTGAGCTTGGTCCCCTTAGTTCTCGCCAGTATCTCCTTGATGATCTTCTCCCGATATCTCATAAGCCTTGAGCTCTCCGCCCCCATCTCCGCCCTCGCAAGTTCCGCGGCCTTCCCGAAGCCGACGATCCCGGGGACATTCTCGGATCCAGACCGGAGACCCCTCTCCTGGCCCCCTCCATGGATGACAGGCTCGATCTTGACTCCCTTGCGGACATAGAGGGCTCCGACCCCCTTAGGACCGTATATGTCGTTAGACGAAAGGGAAAGAAGATCGATGTTCTCGGACCTCACGTCCACCACCACCCGTCCCACCGCCGGAACGCCGTCGACGTGGAGGTACGACCCATTCTCCCGGGCGATCTTCCCCATTTCCCTCACGTTCTGGATCGTGCCTACCTCCCCGTTCGCATAGCCCACCGAGACGAGTGTCGTCTCCTTGGTGAGCGCCTCCTTGATCCTATCGGGGTCCACGAGGCCGAATTCATCGACTGGGACGAAGCTTACGCTGAACCCCCTCGTCGAGAGGAACTTGACCGTGTTGAGGACGGACATGTGTTCGATTGCCGTGGTGACAAGGTGCTTGCCTCTTTCGGCGTTCCTGTAGGCGATTCCCTTGATCGCGAGGTTCACCGATTCGGTGGCGCAGGAGGTGAACACGATCTCCGCCGGCTTCTCGGCGTTGACGAGACCCGCGACTCGCTTCCTCGCCGCCTCGACTGCCTCCGCTGACTCCCTTCCGGCGAAATGGAGCGTCGCTGGGTTGCCCTGCCTCGAGGTGAGGAACGGCATCATTTCCTCCACCGTCCTCGGATCGACGGGACAG
>DYTM01000265.1 GCA_020725985.1 Methanomassiliicoccus sp. | reverse complement strand
CGAGCAGTGGAAATTCTCGATCGAGGAAACGAAGGAAGGGATACGAGTCGAGCTTCACGCGGTAGCCCTGGTGAAGCCAACCAAGGAGAAGAAGTAAGGGGGAGGTAGGAAGTCCCCGCGCCTCCATCAGGCAGTCATCAAGCGCAGAAGTCCATTTTTCGCCTCATCGGTGAGGCTGATGTCCGGGCGCCTTTGGATGAGGTCGAGGTATGCAGCGGCCTCTCTCATCTCTTTCAGGGAGTAGTGCCTCGCTGCGATTCTGACGATCTCCTCCGGAGGTCTGAACCCGAGGAAGCAGACTATCTGGCATGCGAGATCGTATGCCATTTTCTTGGTTTTGGAAACATCCTCCAAGAAGTGCCCGACATCCAGTATGTAGACCTTGTCTCCTATCATGATGTTGTCGGGTTTGATGTCCCCATGGAAGATGCCCCTATCATGCATCTTCCTCAGATACCCAAAGACGGTGTCTATGTCGGCAGGCTTGACCTCACCGACAGATGTGATCGGACGCGCGTCCAGGAACTCGGTGACCAATAGCCAGAGGGCTCCATCTATTGGATGATAGCCGTGGGGTTTTGAGGTCGGTATGCCGATCTCATGTATCGCCCTGAGCGTCTGGTACTGATGCCGGGCCATGTCCTCGGCCGATTTCGCAAACGCGAATATCGGCTCCCCGGTGTATATCTCGAGCTGGATATTCTTCAAGAACTGGATCATGCGTGCCGTCATCAGATCGCTGTTTCCAAGGATCTTCCCGAAGTAGCATGCCTTCTGCCCCCTTTCGTCCACTCCTGCGATCCTCACCGGAATCGAAAGCCGAGAACCTCCCGAACCGATCGGCCGGATCGATATCTGGTGGAGTCGGTAGTGCTGGTCCATCACCTTGCGGACTCCCTGCAACACCTCTCTGAAATACTGGCGATGCATGTCGTAGTGGCGAGAGGCGGCCTCTTCCTTCGTCAATCTTCTCCGGCCCCTTCTTCGGCTTCTATGTTGCCAGCGACCTTTGGTTCTGTCTTTCTGCTCCTTCTGTTTCCCCTCCACATGTCAAAGAGGAGGCGGAGGGCGCGCAGGCGATGGATCTTGAGACCATTGGGGACCCCGCGACCGAACTCGAGCACGGTCTTTCCCCTATGGCTGTAGACGAAACGCCATACCACGAACTCAGGGAAATAGAAGTAGAGCTCGTTCGTGTTGAAGATGATATCCTTGTCCCTGACTTGGATCTCCGCGTCAATGACGCCCTCTCGCTTGAGTGGCAATCTCAGGCTCCGGCCGAAGATGGACCGAAACGCTCCATATGATATGAGCTCGAACGTGTTGAGATCGACCAGATCGCCGATACTGAACTGGGTAGGCAAGCGCGGTCCACCTTTCCTCGGTCCATCCCGTTCGACTGATTCCTCCCCGCGCTCCGCGATCTCCTCGG
>DYTM01000041.1:3971-9500 GCA_020725985.1 Methanomassiliicoccus sp. | reverse complement strand
ACTGGACGCCCCCACAATCGGGGCTTTCATGTGAGCGCTGAACGACCCAGGAGCAGCAAAGTTTCAAATAGTCACGGGGGTATCGGGCAACTGGTGACGGACATGCAGAAACCGCTCACGGTTCTCAACCAATCGATCAACCAGCAGGTCATCGTTGAGCTCAAGTCGAACAGAGAGTACCGAGGGGTTTTGGACGGATACGACCCCCACATGAACCTCGTTCTCAAGAACGTCGAGGAGCTCATCAACAAGGAGGTCGTGAGGAAGCTCGAGGTCGCCATTGTCCGGGGGGACAACGTCATCTACATCTCACCGTAAGAGGCTGAAAGAATGGGTAAGGGAACTCCATCAAAAGGGAAACACGCCAATCGGAAGTCTCACATCCCCTGCCGCCGATGCGGCAAGAACGCATACAACATCAGGAAGGGGATCTGTGCCTCCTGCGGATACGGCAAGACGGCGAAGTGGAGATCATACAGTTGGGCGAAGACGCACTGATTTTCGAGGTGATGTCCTGATGGACAAGCCCGAGCACAGCTGTGGAATCGTCGGAACCGCGCTGACCTGTAACGCGGCGCCGACCTTGAAGAAAGCGCTTCGGGTCATTCAGCATCGTGGACAGGAAAGCGCGGGAATCGCTGTATTCGACGAGCACATCAAGTTCGTCCGGGGAATGGGTCTCGTCCATGAGGTGCTGAGCGGAAGGGAGTTCAACGCGCTGTCCGGGAACGTCGGGATAGGCCACGTGAGGTATTCGACCACCGGGACATCGAGCGTGGAAAACTGCCAACCTATGGTCGTCTCCACATCCGCTGGGGAACTAGCTCTTGGCCACAACGGGGACATAGTGAACGCGGACAAGGTGAGGGCGAAGCTGCAATCCGAGGGCTGGGCCTTTCTGACAAGCACAGACTCCGAGATTATCATTCGGATCCTGGCGAATGAGCTGACTCAGACCGGGGACGCCGTGAAGGCGATCAAGAACACGATGAGAATGTTGGACGGAGCGTACTCCCTCGCATTGATGATCGGCAACCGGATTTTCGGCGTCAGGGATCCGCTGGGATTCAGACCTCTCTGCATAGGGAAGCTTCAGAATGGATACGGGATCGCTTCGGAGAGCGCCGTCTTCGACGTTCTCCATGGCGAGTTCATGAGGGATGTGGCGCCGGGAGAAATCGTGGAACTGACCCCGGACCGCTTCTCGTCCACCAGGGTCCCGGGCCCGGTTCACAAGGCCCACTGCATGTTCGAATGGGTCTACTTCGCCCGTCCGGACTCGATCGTCGACGGGAAGGAAGTCTACCGCGTCAGAAAGAACATCGGGAGGAAACTGGCAGAGGAGCAGCCGGTCGAGGCTGACGTCGTCGTTGCGGTTCCGGACTCGGGAAGGGGACATGCTCTCGGATTCGCGGAAGGCTCGGGACTGAAGTACGAGGAGGGGTTCATGAAGAACCGGTATGTGGAGAGAACCTTCATCATGCCGGAGCAGAACCTGAGGGATGAAGGAGTCCTCTTGAAGCTCAACCCCATTAAGTCCACCGTCAGCGGGAAGAGGGTGGTCATCGTGGACGACAGCATCGTTCGCGGCACAACCATGAGGAAGATCGTCCAGATGGTGAGGCGCGCTGGAGCGAAGGAGGTGCATGTCCGGATCGGATGCCCCCCGATCAGGGCGCCCTGCTACTACGGCATCGACATGAAGACCCGGGAGCAGTTCGCCGCCACGAACAGGAGCATCGAGGAGATATCGCATCTGATCACGGCGAACAGCCTGGGTTACACCAGCTTGAAAGGCCTCGTGGAGGCGCTCGAGATTCCGGAAAGCGATCTTTGCATGGCCTGCCTCAACGCCGAGTATCCGACCAATGTCCCGGGGGAGAGGATGCGGTTCCAGCAGCGCCTGGAAGTCGAGATCTGATTTGTCCAAGAAGTCATCCCCGGACGATGACGTTTGATTCCTTCCCGATGGCAAGGTTTAAGAGTGGAAAGGACTTTGGGAGCAGACGCACGGGCCGGTAGATCAGCTGGAAGATCGCTATCTTGGCATGGTAGAGGCCGCGAGTTCAAATCTCGCCCGGTCCACACTTATGCATATCCAGACAAATATTTTTCGGATTCAATTAAATCGTTTTTCGCGGAATTGAAGTTTTTCGTGCGGTTAGGAATATTCCACGCTCGATCGATCTCTTCCCGCACCGCGGCGTCGGATTTCCGGCAGTAGTAGGTTTCCGTGGTCTTCGTCGACGAATGCCCCATGCTCTTCGAGACGGCGTCGATCGAGACGCCCCTGTCGAGCAGCAGCTGGCCGTATGTTCTTCGTAGGGCTCGGATCTCGAACCTCACGCCCGATTCCCGCTCGACCCAACGCTTGATCTGCCCGATGCCGTTCTGGGTGTAGTATCCGCCCCTGCCTCTGGGGGACAGGCTCGGGACAAGCGGCTCGAGACCCTTTTCGAAACGGGAAAGGCCGTCATTGACCCGACGCTCGTGTGCACGAGCAGCAACGTCGATCCTCTGGACGTTTCATGCCAGCGGAAGGTGTTCTGGTACGGCGGCTACTACTGGCTCTTCTACAACAGTGGCACGGCGATCTGCTTCCGGAACAGCGCGGACGGGCTGACATGGGGCAGCGAGAACGCGATGCCGGAATGCACTACTCCCCATTCAGGTCAGGGATTCGACGTGGCGAGCAGAAACGGACAGCTGGGCGTGGCGTGGCTCGACACAGGCAATAACGTCCAGTTCAAGAAAGGAGTCATCCTCGGAAACAAGATCGTTTGGTCGGCGAGGGATACGCTCTGCGCCTACTCTGCCCAGGAGTTCATGCCGTATGACTGGCCCATGTCGGTCGCTATAGGAACGGACAATTCCTACTACGTCAACTACGGATTCAAGTACAATGATGCCGGAGACTACACACAGAACCATGAGGTCGACAGGTCGTTCACCGGCGAACCTGGGACATTCTTCGTCGAGGCGGCATGGGTGGGAACGGTCGGCGCTTCCACTCAGTACTGGTTCTCGCTCCTCCCGATGGAGAACGGCGACATCGCGCTCCTCCAGACTTCCTATCTCTCGGGATCGGCGGACAACACCAAGGTCTCGATACGCTACAACACCGTCCAGTACTGGACGGACCCCCTCGTCAAGGACATCGGGATAACGAGCGGCTCTTCTCCCTATTACAAGGACCAGAATATCTCGGCGGTCTCTTCGCTCAACGGCACGATTCACATCGCGTACAAGGCGACGGACGGGAACATCAAGTACGCGCGCATCTATCCGGGAGGTTCTTTCACCACGACGACCATCGCCTCGGGCCTATACTACCCCACGATTTGCCTCGACGCGAACAACGTCCTCCACCTGTTCTACGTCGTCACCGGCACGCAGCAGACGATCTACCATCACCAGAAGCCCGAGTTCTCCGGCACCTGGTCTAGCGCCACCCTCATCTACACCGGCCCGTCGGGGCAGAAGATCCGGGGGCTGACATCGTGCATGAACCCCGCGGGGGTCTGCTCCCTCGCCTGGGCCGAGGACACCGGTTCCACGAGGAACATCAGGTACGCCAGCATCCCCCTGCCTTTCGGAACTCCTGGAGCGCCCTCCGATCCTTGGAACAGGGACGGGCTCTCCCCGTACGGCACCTACTTCCAGATGAACAACGACTACGTTTCCCCGGGCTCGGGACTCATGACCCTGGTTCAGAAGGACGTCTCCATCGAGGGAAGGGGAGAAGTGGAGCTTGGCGTTTCCCGCATATATCAGCAGCCGAAGTACTTCTGGACCTCCAACGACACGTCGTACGGCAACAAACCCTTCCCGTTCTGCAACCTGGGGCAGCACTGGTCACTCGACCTGCCGTGGATCGATTCATATTACGTGTACATGGCCAACGGCCAGAGATTCATGATTCAATGGGGGAACGAGGGCGACATCAATGAGTTCGTGAACCGGGACGGTGTCTGCTTCTTTCTGCGGGACGTACCGGGTGCGATCAGCTACAAGGAGCTCATCACTTCGGACGGCTTCTTCTACAAGTTCGAGCGGAACAGTCCCTACAAGCTCCAGATGATGGCCGACCTGCACCACTACAACCCCGCGAGCGACACCTACACGACCCCGTACAACTGCGTCAACCTCACCTACAGCGGGAGCACGCTCACCTCTATGACCGAATCCGGTCTGGCGAGGTCGATCACCTTCACTTACACGGGCGGGTTGCTGACGAGGATCACCCGCCCCGACGGGAAGTACATCACCCTCGCCTACACCTCCTACGGAGGCAAGTCCTACCTCACCTCCGCGACCGACGTCAAGAATCGGGTCACGACCTTCGCGTACAACTCGAGCGCGAGCTACTGCCTCGGGACGATCACCTACCCCACCAACGGAAGGGTGGAGCTGACCTTCGCCCAGGATTCCACGCCGGCGACCGAGATGAAAACGTGGCTCGTGACGAGGGAGGCGGTGAAGAACGCCACCTCCGGGGCGCTCATAAGGCAGACGAACTTCGACAACAAGATCGTCAACGGCAGGGTCACCTTCTGCGAGGTGAGCAACTACAACGAGACCGGCGCGTTCCAGGGAAGCAACGAGAACATCTTCCAGTCGTCCCTGAAATCGTCGGCCGAGATCGTGAGGAACGCCACAGGCGTTCAGATGCAGAGGAAAGTGACCTGGTACACGATCTACGGCGCTCCTGCGCGGACGGACACCTACCTGGGCGATTCCCAGGCCGTCAACTCGTCCGAGTACATGGGATACGACGACTGGGGCAATCCCATCTACAAGCGGGACGCCCTCGGTCAGGAGTCGTTCTCCTCCTTCGCCAACACCTCGTCGCGGAACGCGTTCCAGGGAAACGACGTCCTGACCAGGACGGCCTCGGGATGCCTTCTGCACGACTCCTTCGACGACTGGGACTTCTCCGACTGGCCCCGGGACCTCTCCCGGGGGACGGCCGAGCTCGATGCCTCGACCGATCCTCCAAGGGGTCCGGCGGTGAAGGTGAGCCGGACGAGCTCCTCGTCCGGCAACGCCCACGTAGAGCACTCATTCTCCACGCAGACCTCCGACTTCTACATCCAGACCCCGTACAGGACCAGCAGCACAGTCAGGAGCTACGTTCTCGGGATGGCCTCCTCCAGCATCCGGGTCTACTTCTGCTCCGAGCTGGGCAGCTTCAAGTACTACACCGGAAGCAGCTGGATCACCGTCACCACATGCGATTCGAACACGTGGTACGATGTCGGCTTCTACGTCCGCTACTCGAACAGCACCTACGACATTTACATCGACGGTACCCTGGTCAAGTGGGGGGCCACCCTCACGGGCTCCGGCAATCTCGACAAGATAAGGCTTCAGGCTGGCTACTCAGGATCGCTAACGACCTCGATGTGGTTCGACGACGTCAGGATATACAAGAGCCTGACCGTGACGGTCAACGGATTGAATTCGAAGTACTCCGTCGAGCTGTACGACTCGAGGAACAACCTCATCGACAGGAGCAGCAGCGGGACG
>DYTM01000041.1:1700-3961 GCA_020725985.1 Methanomassiliicoccus sp. | reverse complement strand
CATCCCTGCGATGCCCCTCTTCGCGCCCCCAGGCTACATCAGGCTCCTGGCGAAGGGCAACTACTCATACGCCGCGCCGATGGGGGACGTGTGGGGCGGGGACAGCTACTCCCTCGCCGAGCGGTTCCACAGATCCAACTTCGTCAAGACCTCCCGGGGCTTCGCCTCGGCCACAGGCTCCATAAACGACGATGCCAAGCCCGCAGGATCGACCGAGGTCTGGAGCTTCCACAACGCCCGCAAGGACCTTATCTGGGTCGATGACGCGGCGACGGGCAAGGACTACTCCGTCTCGGGGACGAAGCACCACGAGAGCATCTACACCCCCTCCTGCTGGTCCAACGTCAGCCACTGGCACGGGTTCACCGGCGCCACCTCGGGGTTGATTGTCTCCCCGACCGATACGATCGTCCAGTATGTCTGGCTGACGGAGGGGAAGATGCCCGCCGAGATCATGGTCCAGTACTACATCGGTGGATTTTGGAGAAGAGTATTCTGGGGGCCGATGACCACCTCGATTGTCTCCCTTCCGAGCCAGTACGCCCCATTGCCGTCGGTACACTGCGGTCCCATGCCCCAGACCACAGGGCAGTGGTTGCAGCTCACAGTGAAAGCCTCAAGTCTCGGCATGACCTACACTGCACCCATCACCGGCATCATCTACGGCCTGTACGGCGGCACCGCGAAATGGGATTATTCGTCTGTAGCATCGACCGGAGGCGTCGTGGTCAACGGCCTCAGCTCTGGAAAGAAAGTCAAGATGACCCTCGACAACGGGACGGTCATCACCACCGTCGCGGGCGGAAGCTCCCTGACGATCGATCTCAACGCGAACATGGTCCGGGCCCTGCCTGTCGGGGCGACCTTCGAGGTGCTTGACAGCGGCGACAACATCCTCTATCAGAGCCCGAAGGTGCCGGAGGTGTACAGCGGAGACACCTTCCAGTACTCCACTTCGAACTTCTATGTCAACCAGATCAAGGACGGGATGCACGGCCGGCAGGTCGGTTCGTTCGCCTATCAGGACTCGGCGAAGACCGTTTCCATGGAAAGCTACCAGAAGTATGACTTCGAAGGGAGCGTCGTGGAGACGAAGTCGAAGCTGGGCTCGGGCTGGGTCTACACGCAGGCGGGATACGACCAGTTCGGGAACGTGCTGTGGAGCGCGGACGAGACGGGAAGGAGGAATGTCAGCGAGTTCTCCTACTCCAACAAGTACACCTACCCGATTTCGAGCAAGGAAGGCGACCGTACCGACGTCCTCGAATTCGACACGAGCTGGACCTCGTACAAGTGGGCGGATCAGAATCCGACCTGGCTTGTAGCGGCATACTCGTCGACGAGAGCATACTCGCCTACGCACTCCTTCCAGATAAGCTTCCAGAGCGCCCCGAGCGGATACGACACCGGCGGGGCGGAGATGTACAAGGAGTTCAAGACGAATCACATCTACTCGGTTTCGGTGAGGATGTACGCCGAGACTTACTCCCACGACAAGAATACGCAGGACCTCATGGACTCGGGCATATGCATGGCGCTCTACAACTCCGCCGGAACCAACTACGCCACCTACTACTACTGGCTGGCCTGCTGGTCAGGGACCTCGGACAACAGGACGACGGGCGACCCCAAAGTGGAAGTGGTCTGGGGCAAGCCGACGCTCGGCACCTGGCTCAACATCGTCCGCTATCCCGATTCCGACTGGTCCATCGACTGGAGTGCGTGCGATAAGGTGAGGTTCTCCGTCTACACCTTCGCCGGCGGTGCGTACGGCGACCAGCTGAAGCTGTTCTTTGACGACTTCTCCTTCAACGACCTCGGGACGACGAAAACGACCTACGCATACGACATCAACAACGGCCGGCTCCTGTCGACCACCGATCCCTGCGGCCACACGGTCAGCCAGCAGTACGATGAGCTTGGAAGGGTCATCCGCGCGAGCAACTCCGACGGCACCTACCGAGAGGTGCAGTACGACGACGCGAACAACAAGGTCACCTCCTTCGACGAGCTGAGGCAGAAGACGATCAGCTACTTCGACAGGATCGGGAGGAAGATCAAGGAGGAGAGGTACGGCGTCTATGCAACCGTCTACTCCTCCATCCGGATCAGCTACACCTGGCAGGACAAGGAAGCATCGGTCACCGACGAGCTCAATAGGGTCACCAGGTATACTTACGACTATCAGGGCAGGGTCGTCAGCGTCAGGAATCCGGACAATACCGTTGCCTCGACGACCTACGACGACAAGAACAAGCTCG
>DYTM01000041.1:0-1690 GCA_020725985.1 Methanomassiliicoccus sp. | reverse complement strand
ATGAAATGGGTCACAAGAAGGTGAGCGTCCTCGACATCCTCGGAAGGCTGAACGAAACGAGGGAGTACTACACCTCCTCTTCTTTCTATGTCACGAGGATCGCCTACGACACCGTCGGGCAAATTCTGACGGTGCGCCAGGACAACTCCGAGATCACCAGGATGAGCTACGATTCCCTCGGAAGGACCACCTTGATCAGGTACCCCGATTCGAAGACCGAGTCATTCGCGTACGATGAAGCCGGAAGGTTGCTCACCCTCACCACCCGGTCCTCCTCCACCGTCAACAACGCGTACGATGCCGCGGGCAACAACATTCGCGTCATCACGAGCAGCGGCACCATCTACACCGAGTACGACGCCGAAGGAAAGGCGATCGAGAAGGTCAACTCCCTCGGAAACATCTCCTACCACTACAACAACCGCGACCTCGTGTGGAGGATGGTGCAGAAGGTGAGCGGGACGAGCTACTTCTTCACATACACCTACGACGCCGTCGGAAAGCCCATATACGTCGACTACCCCGATTCAAGGAGGATCACCTATCTCTACGACCGCTATGACCGCCTCGTGGACGCGAAGATCGGGAACACCAAGCTGCTGAATGTGACATACAATCTGGACGATTCGATTGCGACGAAGAAGTACTGCAATTCCAACTCTTCCATTTCGTACACATACAACTCCCGGGGCTGGGCGACGAACGTCCAGGGGAAGGATGCGAGCAACAATGTGATATTGAATCTCAACTGCAACTACTACGCCGACGGGAACGTGATGAGCATCAAGGACACCGTTGGAAGCGCTGGCAACGAGTACTACTGGTACGACAACCTCGATCGGCTGACGAAGGCGATGGCCAACTCCACCTTCGGCACGATCACGTATGGCTACTCGAGCGTCGGGAATCGCATATGGAAGAACGAGGGGACGAACATCTCGTACTCGTACAACACATATAACCAGATAGAATCGGACGGGACATGGTCGTACGATCAGGATGCGAGGGGGAACACCATCTGGAAGAATTCAACGACAACGCGATACAACTACATCTTCAACACCCTCGACCAGATGACCGAGGTGAAGAAGCAAGACTATGCCGGAGGTCCCCTGAACACCGTCGCCCAGTACTACTACGACGCGAACGGGGCGAGGGCGAAGACGGTCGAGGGCGCGACGACGATCGTGTGGATATACTCCGGCCACGACCCCCTCTACCAGATCGGCTCCGACGGCAAAGGATACAAGTACATCTACCTCGGCAACCGGCTTGAACTGAGAGTCTACGACGCAGCGGAAAAGTACGCCTACCTCTCCGACGCCCTCGGAAGCACGAGGAAGGTGCTGTCGAACGGTCAAGCTGGATCAGCGACATTCACAGCTGTCACTTATAAACCCTTCGGGATCGTTTACTCGACGACAGGATCGGAGAAGGTCACCTTCGCCGGCGAGATCAAGGACGAACCGACCGGGCTGTTCTACCTATTCGCGAGGTACTACGATCCGGAGATCGGAAGGTTCGTCTCGCTCGATCCGGAACTGGGGAAGCTGTCAGTGCCGCAGACGCTGGATCGGTATGTGTATTGTGCGAACAGTCCACTGATCCACACTGATCCGACAGGCAAGTTCTTGACCTTCATTTTCCAGGCTATCGCTGGCGCTATTATCGGTGCGATTGTGGGAGGGAT
>DYTM01000040.1 GCA_020725985.1 Methanomassiliicoccus sp. | reverse complement strand
TGCGTTGCGGGTCCTTCCGCGGGGTGACCTCGACTCGTTCGATGCCGAGGCGATCTTCGGCGAGCTGGTCCTTGAGACGGAGGAGGCGACGAGCGACGCCTTCTCGCTTTTCGTTCAAGCGATCGAGGCAAGGCTTCCCGAGCTCGCGAGAACTATTGAACCGCGTCTGGAGAGTGCGAAGAGGGAAGGGAAGGAGGACTACCGTACTCCCCCGCCCGGGGATTTCGGGAAGATGTTCAGGGTGCTGATCGTCGTGCAGGGCGAATACGGCCAAAGAATCTTTGAGAACTTGAGAAAGAGGGCGCCGCCCCACTGGGAGATCCTCCGAATGAACCTCACGACCGATCTGCCGACGGTCATCGACGATCCCTCTGACTACCTGCCGAGCGAAGTTCCGGAGACGGACCTGGTGCTCTTCCTCTCCGAGGGACCCAACACACCCCAGCTTGCGACCGACATCGTACGGAGGTCCCGGGCGAAGGGGTTCATTGCACCGATAGACCACAGCGATTGGATGCCCTTCGGCCAGGCCAGCCAGATCAGCCGCGCTTTGGACGAGTGGGGGGTGGAGCACGCCTTCCCCCGGCCGTTCTGCTCGCTCGAGGGGAGCGGGACTCCGGCGATCGACGAGTTCGCAAAGTGGTTCGGCCGGCCGGTCGTGGAGATCGAGACGGAGGACAACAAGACCGTCTCCAGAGTGAAGGTACTCAGGGGCGTCCCGTGCGGCAACACGGAGTTCGTGGCGGAGAACATCAAGGGGGTGAGGCTGGACGAGGCAGTGGAGAAGGCAGCGCTCACACACCATCACTATCCGTGCCTCGGCTCGATGGTGGTCGAGCCGGACCTCAACGACACGCTGATGCATGCCTCCGGCTTCATCACCAAGAGCGTGTTCGAGGAGCAGGTGAAGCGGTTCGTCAAGAAGAAGGTCGGGTACCTTGACCCGTCCCAGTTCAGATAGGCGGGATCGAGAGAGACGCCCGGGCGATTCGCAGGGCGGGTTAGGGCCGTCAGATTCCGGTCGAGCCAGATGTTCTTCAGGAGCGTTCTGAACAAGAAAGATATAAATAGTCTGCCATTGATGAATTCATACCACTGCTAGGAGGCCTGTCATTGGCGGAGGAGAACACTGTATTCATCGGAAAGAAACCCACAATGAACTACGTGCTGGCCGTCGTCACGCAATTCAACAGTGGCTCGAATGACGTGATCATCAAGGCGAGGGGACGAGCGATCAGCAGGGCGGTCGACGTCGCTGAGATCGTCAGACACAGGTTCATACACAATGCTGTGGTGAAGGACATCAAAATAGAGACAGAGACCCTAACTGGCGAGGGCGGCAGAAGTGCGAACGTGTCCTCGATCGAGATCTACATGAGCAAGTGAGTTCGCTGCGGTCGCCGCCGTCGATGGCCTGGTCGTGCAGGAAACGGTTCTGCATAGCTTCGCTTCTGCCGCCCCAACCGACACTCACTCCCCGATCTCCCTTTCCAGGAGATTGAGGTCTTTCGGGTCGAGGGTGGAGGGGTCGATCGGCATGAGGAGGACCGATTTGGCCAGTATGATCTGATCCTTGAGAAGCTGAAGGAACTTGAGCACGCTCTTGAAGTCGTTCTGAGTCACGAGGTACTCCGTCCCTTCCAGTATTAGGACGGTGTCCTCGTTCTCCGTCAGGAAGCTTTTGATTAGAGTGGAGAGGCGGGGAAGCTCGGTCGGGGAGACGTACACCTCGGCGGCCTGGGCAGCGCCTTCCTCAGCCGGTCCCGCCTCCGCTTTCGTGAGCCAGACCATGCCGGTCTCGATCCCGAACCTCTGCCGGATGGTGGCGGGATGGGTCCTCAGTATGCAGAGTCCCTTTGATCCCTTGTCGATGATCGACTTGAAAGCGGCGAAGGCGCCGTCCGTCTTCCTGTCCTTGATGATGTAGGTCGAGCCCGCGGTCACCTTCAACGGGACCAGGGATTCGGGAACACCTGCCTTCTCTTCATCAAGATCGAGGCCGAGCTCCCCCTGGAGCCTCCTCTTTTTCAGGGCGAGCCTCGACTCGATCGAGCCACGGTTGCTCTTCGCCAGGACCTGGATCTCACGGGCCGTGTAGCCCTTCATCGTCAGAGAGATGAGCTGCTCCCATGCCTCCTTCATGCCCTCCTCGTACCCCTTCAAGTAGCCCTTGGCATAAGACTTCTCCTCTGACAACGCATCCCTCGAAGGAAAATGAACCCCTTCCCTGGTTATATTCTTTCCTGGTCACGCCCACCCAAAGCTTATTTGTCAGTGGGGCTCTAGGGCTCAGGCATGCGTAGGCGCGTCAGGTTCAAAGGGATGAAGATCACCCCGAAGACGCTCGAGAAGGAGCTGATCGACAAGGCGAGGCGCCTCGCGGACGATCCCTCCCTGCTGATGCCGGAATGCCAGAAGCCATGCAAGAAATGCAACTTCGACAAGCTCCTCGACAAGATGGAGAAGATGTCGAGGTTCAAAGGAGATCCGGACAGGCTCATCTCATTGGCTGGTTGGGGGGATCAGCTGGTAAGAGCCTACGCGGCAACGATTTCCCTCGCCGCCGCCGGGCAGATCCCCTACCTCGCCGTCATGAAGCTGCCGGTCGGGGACGTCTCGTATGCGGTGAGGGGAAAGGTGGAGAAGGAGAAACTGATCGGCGTCCAGTACTTCGACGATCCCGACCTCCGTCTCCTCGCCTTCTGGGACATCGCCCGCAGGGATGATCTTCATCTCTACTCGTCGACGAACAAGTTCTCCTGCTCCTCCGAGGGACCGAGCGCTCCCGCGGAGTACGTGGAAGAAATGTTGGATAGCGCCCCGTACAAGATCGGCAATGAATGCACCTGCGGCCATCCAGCCTCGACGACGAAGTTGACTATCACGTGGAAGTCGACCGGGAAGACGATCTCCGTGTGCAGGGACTGCCTGACCGACGAGAACCTCCTGCACCACCTCTCGAGCGGGATCGCGGCCCGGGATCCGACCGACGACTTCGAGGTAGGGGTGGAATACTCCCTCGAATGCAGGTCGGACTGTCAAGGATGCCCGGTCGAGGAGGACTTCAGGATGAGCGCGGCCCTCAAGGAACGATACGCATCCGGCCAGATAGGGGATCGGGCCCTTGCTGATGGGTTCGTCGAGGAGCGGACGTCGGACCTGCGGAGGTCGAACCGGACGATCCTCGTCGTCGGACAGGATTGCTACGGCTCAGAGATCGATTCATTTCTTTCCAGGATCAGGGGAACGGATGCTGAGAAGAAGGCTCTGCGGGGGCTTCTGGAGACGAAAGATGTGGCGATAGTCTCCGGGAGCGACCAGGCCGGCAAGATCCTCGCCGATCTGTGGACGGGGCACAGCCGAGCCCTACTCGAACAGGTGGCCTCGAAGGTGGTGGTGGATAGCATCCTGAAGCAGCAGCCGAATCTCGCTCCCTCCCAACTGATACTAGAGGCGGCGAGGCTTGAATCCGCCAAGGGAATCCACTCCTCCCTGCCGACGTACTCGAAGCTCGGAGAAGTGGGAAGATACGCCGACCGAATGGCGAGGATCTACAAGACCGAGGGAAGGGCGGCGGTGGCGAGAGCGATCGAGAAGGAGCGCCAGCTGGATCACAGGATGAGGGCGGTTTCGTACGCCTTCCTCACCCTGGCGGGGGAAGCGGACGCCAAGTCATGGCAGTTCAGCAAGGAGGAGAAGGACTTCGGCACCTACCTCTCCCAGTTCGCGATCAGGCTTGCGGAGGGGGAGGGGGACGAGTACAACGAAGCCCTTGAGGTCCTCGTCATGGCGAGCGGTTCGATTGAGGAAATCGTCAGGGCGAAGTGAGGAAGATCAGTCGAGGACCTCGAACTCGACGACCGCATGAACCGTCGAGGGACCGTAGGACTTGACCTTCCTCACCCTCAGGATCCTGTGCTCCCGCCCCGCGGCCGCCTCCGCGATCCTCTCTATCGGCCTTTGCGGCAGGAGATCGATCGGGCAGGTCTCGTGATAGTACACGACCCCGCCCGGGCGAACGAGCCTCATCGCCTCCGGGAGGTATTCGTGGGTCGTGCCGACGTAGCCCATCACGACCCTGTCGGCGAAGGCCTCTCCCGGCAGGCTGCGGTTGTTCCCCAGGAACGCCTCCACCTTCCCCTCGACTCCATTGAGGACTGCATTCTCCTTCAAGTAATGGTGGGCGAGCGGGTTGATCTCGCAGGCGATGACCCTGTCGGCATTCGCGTGCACGGCGATCGGGAGGGTGAAGTAGCCCATGCCGGCGAACATGTCCACGACGGTCTCGCCTTCGCAGTCCAGTTCCGCCATTCTCATCCTCTCGTCGACGTTCCCCGAGGAGAGCATGATCTTCGCCACATCGAGCTTGTAGCGGATCCCGTTCTCAAGGTGGACAGTCTCAGTCTCCCTTCCGTAGATGACCTTGATTGAGGGCGTTCGGTACGGTCCGACAATCTTCCCCATATCCTCGCAGACGGTCTTCGCCCCCAGCGCCTCCGCGTACATCGCGGCGAGGGCCGTTGCGAAGGGCCTCAACTCCTTCGGGATTCTCAGGACCAGGATGTCCCCGATCCTCTCCCATCTGTCCGGCAGCAGGTGTTTGAGGTCCGCCGGGATGTCAGCGCTCTCGACGACCTGCTCGTAGGGGGACCGGTGGAACGAGCGCCCGGGGCTCGAACCCTCCACAATCACGAGGTCGAGATCCTTCACAATTCCCTCGCGAATCTCCTCCTTCAAGGGAATAAGGACGCTCTCCCCATCCTCGACTATTCTCAGGTCCTTCCTCACGCCCCCAATCGCGAAAAGCTTCCTCCGGACGCTCTCAGCCTCGGATTTCCGGACCTTCGCCAGCCTCATTCGGGCAACTCAGAACTCTACCGGTACTTCATCCTTTTCATTTCCTCATCACCTCATCAGCAGCGATCCGAGGATCTGCGGGGAGAACTTGAGAAGCGACGGAATAGACCTCAGGAGAGCAGGGGCGACTGCAGTGGGGAAATCGATGTCCCCAGTCGAGAGGATGTCGACGACATCCTCCCGGCTCATGAGCCTGCCCAGCTCGTCGATCTTACTATCATTGAGAAGGACGAATATCTTCCTTATCCTGTACCCCCGGTCCAGCTCCTTCCCGATCTCGGCCTTCCACCTCTCCTGATACCTAGAGAGGAAGGCGGCGGAATAGTCCCCCGCCTCGAAAGCCTCCAGCGCCGTCCGACCCGCGCATCCCGCCGCGATGAGGCCGGTGTACAAGCCGCCGCCGCTCAGGGGTTTGGCCTGCGCGGCACAGTCCCCTGCCACCATCAGCCGGTCAGCGAATGTCCTCGAAAGCGGACCGATCGGGATGACGCCGGAGATCGTGCTCATCCTTCTTGCCCCGCTCAGCCCGACACGCTGAAGGAAGCTGCGGAGGAAATCGCTCGGAACGCCATTGCCTCGGGACACACAGAGGCCGACCCTGGTGAAGGCACCGCACGGAATGATCCAGGCGAAGAAGCCTGGGGCCACCTTCTCGCCAAGGTAAATGTGAACCATATGCTGCGGCTCGGTCACGTGATCAAGGTCCGCCTGAATCCCCTTCACGCTGTCCCGGGGTCGGCCCAGCCCGCCCATCCTTGAGACTGAGGACTTGTAGCCGTCTGCCCCGACCAGCAGCTCAGTCTCTATCGACTTCCTCCCTTCGGAACCGTTGGTCTCCACCCTCATCCTGTCTCCGACAGCTGAGAAAGAGAGACACTTCGTCCCCAGCATGTAGGTCGCCCCTGTGTCCAGGGCCCTCTGCTGACAGATCTGGTCGAACGCCTTCCTGTCGACGACGAACGCCTTCGTCTCCTTCCCCATCACATTGATCGTCAGCCCGCCCGGAAAATGGACGACTGCACCCCTCAGGGAGCTGAGGATCGTCTCGCGAGCGCCGGCAAGCTCGATCACCCGCGGGGTGACGAGGCCCGCACACTGGACCGGAACGCCTACCTCCGGATGTTCCTCAAGAACGACCGTCCTCATCCCCTTGGAGGTGAGCGCGGCAACTCCGCTCCCGACTGGGCCGCCACCGACGACGACGAGGTCGCAGTCCATACATTCTGAGGAAGAGGGGGCAGATATTTGTTACTTTGGTCTGACGGACCATAGTCTGGGTGATACGAGAAGCGCCAACGAGAACATCGCAGCCAGAACGCATCCCGCCAGGAGAATCATCGAGAAGCTGCCGAGGTCCGCAAGGGAGGAGAGCATGAGCAGGGCGATCGAAACGAGCATGAATGCGGCGAAGAATGCAAGAGTGCGCCCGACGGATTTCCGTATCGCTCTGGAAAGAAGGACGCTCGAGCTTCCGGCGGGGCCGCCTCCTGCCAACGTGACGGAGGAGAGCCTCGCCCCCCTAATCCCAAGAAGGATCGAGAGAAGACCCGTCCCGAAAACAGCCCAGGTCCCCAGCATCGAGTCGGGCGAGGGCAGGTCGACGAGGAAGACCCCTGTCAGAACGAGAACTCCGGCGAACAAGGTGAAGAAATCGGTCCTTCTTGCCTGAAGGGAAGCCGAGGCGGCACAGAAGAGCGCAAACATGAAGAAGGGGACGAGGACCGGGAGCTCCTCCGCACCCCATTCCAGAGAGAGGATGCCTGCCAGTTCGAGGAGCGCGGCTGAACCGATCCTGATGAGGATGATCTGGCCCCTCACCTTGTCGCGATATGCCTCGATCCTCTCACCTCCATCAGGTGCCTGGCGAGGGGCGCTTCTGGATCCCAGTCGATGACCTGGCAGTATCGCCTCAGTTCCTCGACGATGTTGCTCCTCCTGACCTCGGCGAGCCGCGCGGCGAGGCCGGTCGGCACCGAGCCGTCAAGCCGGTTCGCCTCCATGTGGATCGGGGAGGGAGAAACAACGACAACATCCTGGCCCCTGCGAACGAGCTCCTGGGCGAACTCAACGGTGGCGCGGTCGGAGAGGGGTGTGATGATGATGACGAGCGACTGGCGAGAGAAGTACCGCTCGAGCGCGAGCCATATTCCCCGAAGCGACTGCGCCTCCCCCGGCCTCACCTCGAGAAGCGCGTCCACGATCCTGTGGAACTGCCGCCTCCCGAACGCCGGCTTGACCGTCCTCGTCACATCACCCATGATGATCGCCCCGACGCGGCTCTTCTCCTTCAGGAAGTGAGAGGACAAGCTGGCGACCGCTCCTACCCCCGCATCTACGATCCCGTTCCCGGAAGCGCCGGGACCGTTCCTCGCGTCCAGCACAATCGTCACATCCCCGCTGCGCTCGCTCTCGTACTCGTTTGTCACGAGGGCCCCGCGCCTGGCACTCGCCTTCCAATTCAGCCTTCGCATCTCGTCTCCCGGGAAGTACCCGCGGAGGCAGTAGAATTCGCTCCCAGCGCCCAGTATCTTCGAGCCTATGTTCCCGACATGCATCCTCACCTTGGTCGGTCTCAGGCTGCACTTCTTCAACTCATGGATGTCCGGAAGAACGATGATCTCGCCCGTCTCCTCGATCACCGTTTCGGAGGAGTACATGAAGGTCGGATCGGTCCAGCGCACTTCGACGGGTCCCAACCTGTGCCTTCCTCGGCCGGAGGGGCGGATCCTGTATCTCGCCACGATCTCCTCGTCGGAGCGGATGCTCAGGGGAAACTGGCTCCGGCCCTCCAGCACGACCGACCCCTCGGGAATCATGTCCACGATCTCCAGGAAGTTCAGATCCCTCCCTTGGTTGAGGATGCGCAGCTCGACCCAGACCGAATCGCCTTCGAGAAGACGATCGGATTCGATGCTCCTGGAAACCCTGAGGGAGATGTCCGGAGGTCTCCCGAGGAAGAGGGAAAGGAAAAGGAGAACGGTGATGGGAATGAGGAGGCTAATCAGCTCCCACCTCCTGAGCGCGAGGCCCGAGAGGAGGAGGAATAGACCCGACAGGAGAAGTGCGGCTCTCGCTCTCGATCTCAAGTCAACCTACCTTCGGAACGGGAATCTCCTTCATGATCGCCTCGACTATGCCCTCGGGCCTCACGCCCCTTATCCACGGATCCGGGGCGAGGATGAGCCTGTGGGCGACCGCCGGGACCGCCACCGCCTTGACGTCGTCCGGGATGACGTAATCCCTTCCATGCATGGCCGCTCTCGCGGAGGCGAGCTTCATCATCGCCAGCGACCCTCTCGGGCTCGCTCCCACCTCCACCTGTTGATGCTTCCTCGTCGCCGACGCGATCTTGACGATGTATTCCTCGATCGACTCCTCGATGTGCACGCTTTCGACGACCGATTGCATTTCTACGACCTTTCCCGGGGCGCAGACCTGGAGCACCTCCGCCTCCTCCTTCTTCCTCGCCTTCCGCCTCGCCAGTATCTCCTTCTCCTCCTGGTCGGACGGATAGCCCACCGCAGTCCTGAGGAGGAACCTGTCGATCTGGGCCTCGGGAAGGGGGTAGGTCCCCTCGTACTCTATCGGGTTCTGGGTCGCCATGACGATGAATGGCCTGTCGAGAGGGTGCCTCACCCCGTCAAGGGTGACCTGGCGCTCCTGCATAGACTCGAGCAATGCGGACTGGGTCTTGGGCGGGGCGCGGTTGATCTCGTCGGCAAGGAGGATGTTGGTGAAGACAGGCCCCTTCCTCAGCTCGAAGGTCGAGGATCTCGTGTCGAGAACGTAGGTTCCGGTGATGTCCGCCGGCAGCAAGTCCGGGGTGAACTGGACGCGCTTGAAGCTGCACCCGCTCGCCCCCGCGAAGCACTTCGCCATGAGGGTCTTGGCCAGCCCGGGGTAGTCCTCGAGAAGTATGTGCCCGTCGCACAGCATCGCCAACATGACCCTCTCCATAACCTCCCGCTTCCCGACGATGACCTTCCCCACCTCATTCATGATGCCTTCGCATGTCCTCTTGAGCTCCTCGACGTTCATTGCCATTCCTCCACTTTCCTGAGCAACCTCTCGAATGTGATATCGAACGAACGGGACCAGTGCGACAGACCGTTTGCCTGGTCCAGGTAGACCCGCTTGAAGTCGGTGACCATGAATGCTGCGAGCTCCTCGTCCCCGACCAGCTCTCTGAGCCTTTCACGATCCCTCAGCAGATCGGCCATTCCCTCCCTGCTGATCCTCCGCCGGACCATCAGCCTGCTGATGGCCGCCTCCTTCAGCTCCTGGTAGGCGTTCATCTGGCTGAAGGTCTGGCCGCTCATCGCCCTGCCGATGAGGCCGGACGAGGACTTGAGTGTGCCCGACCGCTCCTCTTCGATCTCGTATCCTTTCCATGTGAACGCATCGCCCGATCTCCTCGGATACGCCCGGACAATGATGATCAGTGCCAGGACGATGCACAGGATGAGAAAGAAAGCCCATCTCACCGAGCCATCGGTGATGATGATGTCCGCGAGGGGAAGAGAGAGAAGGAAGATTATCAGAACGAACGTCAGGCCCATCAGGACGACGATGAACGGCACGCGCTCGCCATCGTCCTCCCTATCCTCCTTGCGCCCCACTCGAAGCAGACGACCCATGCGGGCCCTCAACCCGCTAAGCCGGGACG
>DYTM01000264.1 GCA_020725985.1 Methanomassiliicoccus sp. | reverse complement strand
GTCCCCTTCGATTTCATCTTCGTGGGCGCATGCAACATCCAGGATCTGGAGCAGGTCCTCTCGCCTTTGCGTTCGAGGATCAATGGCAACGGGTACGAGGTGCTCGTCGAGACGGCTATGGAGGACAACGAGGCGAACCGGTGCCTCATAGCTCAATTCGTCGCGCAGGAGATTTCGATCGATGGCAGAATCCCTCCGGCGTCGAGGTCAGCCGTTGCCGCGATAATCAAGGAGGCGAGGCGAAGGGCGAACGTGATCGACGGGAGGAAGTGCGCCTTGACCCTCAGGCTCAGGGAGCTCGGGGGTCTCATCAGGTCTGCCGGGGATATCGCAGTGGCGAATGGGGACGAATTCATCGAAGAGCATCACATAAAGACCGCCTTGAAGAGGAGCAGGTCGGTCGAGGAGCAGATCAAGGAAAGGTACGGATCGTACCAGAAGGGATTGTCGACAGACATCACCGCCTCCCAGAAGGAGCGTTCCCCCTACTACTTCTGGAACGAGCACAGCAATCAGGATCAGATGTTTCACTAGAAGAAGAGATGCATCTTGAAGGCATCCTCGCCGTCGCTGTAGTACCTCCGGATGTCCCCGACGATCTGGAAACCCATTCTCTCGTAGAACACTATGGCAGGGAGGTTGCTCTTTCTCACCTCGAGGGTGACATATCGAGCCCCTCGTTTCGCGCACTCCGAGTGGAATTCCCGAAAAAGGAGAGTGCCGAGGCCTCTGCGCCTCGCCTGCTCGCTGACCGCGAGCATCAACAGCCTCGCCTGGGTCCTCGAAGACATCACCCCGAGTACGAATCCCCGTATCTTACCCATCTCCTCCAGGACGATGAAGCCCTCCGGCCAGTAGGACCGGAGGTTGAGGAACAGGGTGGGGGAATACCTTTCCTTCAGGGTGTTGCAGGCGAGGTCGAAGACGGCGGGGAGATCGTTGACGCTGAAGTACCTAAGTCGCACAGCCAGTCTATCTCATTTTCCTGCCTTAATTCTTTTGCGTAGCGCAAGGACTGACAGGGCGAGCGACCCGAGAGCGATCGGGATGGAAAGGAGAAAGCTTGTATCGGAACCTTCGTCACCATCTTTCACGACGAGTTCGATAGTGGCCCTCGCGGTGTTGTTGAACACGTCTGTCACTATCAGCTCGACAATATGCCTGCCAGATCCGAGGTTGACGAGATTCCGTGGTCCAGTCCAATCCACGATGCCGTCGGGCCCTTCGTCCCATTCATAAGTTGAGATGGCGACGTTGTCGTGGCATTGAGACGCATCCAGCCATATCGGAGAACCCTCTTCCACGACGATGATGGCGGACGGAAGCTTGATCACCGGCGGGGACGGATCCACCGCCCAATCCTGCCAGAAGATATTGGCGAAGAATGTGGCGACCTGATTCGACTCGATCTCGAGCCCGACCTCTCGGTTCTCTGAGAAGGAGGGTTCGGCCCAGTTCATG
>DYTM01000263.1 GCA_020725985.1 Methanomassiliicoccus sp. | reverse complement strand
CCCTCGACGTACACCTGCTTGCCCAAGATCGCCAACATGCTCTGGCCACCAGCAGGTTCCACGGAGATGTAAGGTGAGTCCACCGGACCGAAGACCCTTCTCACGTGGCCGAGCGTCCTTTTCCGGTTGTCGACCACCTTCGCCCGGAGCCTCGGAGCGAATGCCCCCCTGACGATCAGCTTGCCGTCAAAAGCGATCTCTTGGACCGTACCAAGGAACTTCATTCGCTCACCAATCTTCACCGAATCTTCCCCGGTGCCGGAGGTACATTCGAGATATCGTATTTAAATATTTCGCAAGGCTTTAATCACTTTCGCTCGGCCCATTTAAGGTTTCCTCAGCATCTAGGATTACTGGCCCCGGCAAATCACGGCTAGAGCTGCCTTCTGCACCCGCATAGGAAGGATTTATGTTTTCCGGGGGAATCCCATGTTCCGTGGAGATACCGAAGGACCATCCGAGGTACAAATCCCTGAGTATGAGGGAGAGGCTGGCGGAGTTGGCGAAGGAGGGGGTCGTCACGATCACCGGGCTCATCGCACACGGCAGGGGGGAGGCGTTCGACTACCTCCTGGGCGAGAGGACGATCCCCGAGGCGAAGGAGGCGGAGAGGGTCGCGGTCTCGTACCTCCTTGAGGCGAAGAACCCTGTCATCTCGGTCAACGGGAACGTGGCTGCCCTCTGCCCCGAGGAGATCATCCGCCTTGCGGAAACGGTGCCGGCGAAGATCGAGGTGAACCTGTTCCACCGGACCCCGGAAAGGGTCGAGAAGGTAATCCGTCATATGGAGGGGGCCGGGGCGGGGAGGGTGCTCGGCCGCAATCCTGATTCCCTTCTCCCAGGCATTTCATCCGACCGGGCGATGTGCACGAGGGAAGGTATCTACACTGCCGATGTCGTTCTCGTCCCCCTGGAGGACGGGGACCGGGCGGAGGCACTCGTCGCGATGGGGAAGGTCGTTCTGGCGATCGACCTCAACCCGCTTTCCAGGACATCGAAGGCCGCGACCGTCACGATCGTGGACGAGGTGACCAGAGCGATACCCGAGATGACCGTCATGGTCGACGAGCTCAGGCACGATCCCGGGAAACGGAAGAGGATGATATCGTCGTTCGACAACCGGGAGAACCTGCGGAGGACGATCGGGCACATCTGCCGGTATATCGAGAGCCAGGGAAGCAAGGACAAAGAATAAGGCTCCAATACGGCATGTTGTGGCGGTGTTCGTTTGAAGGACGAGCTCGAGAAGGGGGTTCGGAGGCTCGAGTGGGCCAGCACCCACATGAAGGTCCTCGCCGAGGTCCGGAAGAGGATGGTCAGGGGGAAGGTCTTGGAGGGCGTGCGGGTCGGGATGGCGCTCCACGTCGAGGCGAAGACTGGCATGCTGGCACTGACCCTCGCGGAAGCGGGGGCGAAGGTGAGGCTGGCGAGCTGCAATCCCCTCTCGACCGACGACTCGGTCGCAATCGCTCTCAAGGAA
>DYTM01000262.1 GCA_020725985.1 Methanomassiliicoccus sp. | reverse complement strand
CGAGAATCCCGATCGATAGTTCGTTCCTTTTCGTCAGGGCCTTCGACTTGCACAACACCCTGCCGCTCTGGAGATCCACGATGACCGAATCGGTGTATGTCCCGCCGGTGTCAACCCCGAGCCCGAGATTCGAACGATGTCTCCCCCGTCGATGGATGCGACGAGCTAGCGATCGCGATTGGCCGGAAAGACATTCCCCCAGTTATAAGTTTGCAGGTCGAGCTTACCTGCATTCGACTGGACCTCCATCGCAGCTGTTCCGAAATGAACATGCTCCGGGATCGATGAGAGGCATTCCTTCGCCTTCCCGTAGGTGATGTCGATGACTCTCAGATCGCATCTCAGGGTCTCTTTCGCGAGGCCGAAGATTCCCGCGAACTCGGTGACTCTCTTCTCGTAGTCCCCGTCCCCCGTCTCAGTCTCGATCTTGAACACCTTCTTGTACCCGGAGGCCTCGAAGACGATCTTCATCAGCTCGTTGTTGTTTCCGTCTGGAACCACTCTCGTCTTCACGGCCATCTCCCGCCAGTGCTTGGCCCACATCGGGGTCATGAAGTACACTCCAAGGTTCTTCGTCACCAACTCCCGATACTGCTCCCTTCCCCCGACGACCGCGGCGATGCAATCATCCACCGTCTCCCCGAGTGCGTCGGTTAGAATCACCACAGGGTTTCCGGCTGCCCTGGACAGCTCATCGACGTCCTTGAAGGCATTGCCGCAGAGGCCGTAGAAGAGGAGGGTGAGGTCGCAGACACCCCTCATCCTGCCAAGCGTCTCGGTCATGTCATTCTTGAGCTTCTCGGGGCTCTCGTGCAGACCCATGTCCTTCATCCAGATGAGAAGGGAAAAGGATTCGGGAGGGGGGAGATTCCCGAGCTCCTCATCCTTGATGATCCTCATCTTGACCTGCGGCATGATGATCCCGAGCTTGTCATAGAGGCTCAGCCTCTCCTCGTTGTCGACGAAGACTATCTCTCCAATATCGTCGTCCTTCGCGAGAGCATAGACCATCTCGTCCTCCATGAGCATGCAGCCTACGATCCCAAGCCTCTTGGCAGTCCTCATCGACTAGTTCTCCCGGTCTGCTGGTCAATGAACGAATCCACATATGACGCCTTCGGTCCACAGCCCCTCAATGGACAGGCCCCTTTCAACGCGCAGCGCAGTATTGGGGACCTGCCGGCTTGCGCCTGAATTGCCTCCCACCTAGCGCTATCCGCATGGCGCGAGAGAATGGGGACGAAAGAAATTGAGGGCGGGGGCTGTCTGCGGAGAGGTCTTGCGAGAGATGACACTCTGCATACCCCCGTTCGTTCCTTGGCCTACGAGCGCGATCACTTCTTGATCGGATAGGTCCCGAACTCGTTGATCGTGTCGAACATCGCCACGACGACCTCGGGCTTCGTCTCCGGCTCGATGTTGTGGGACGCGGCTGCGATGTAGCCTCCTCCCGGGGCAAGGATCTTCAGGTACTCCATCGTTCCTTGATCACTTC
>DYTM01000261.1 GCA_020725985.1 Methanomassiliicoccus sp. | reverse complement strand
GGGCGATGACGAGGAAGCTCTCGCCCAGTGGTTCTTTCACCGCAAGCGGAGACCAGGCACTCTTAGCAAGGTCCGTCGCAATGGTGAATCTCTTGCCGATTCTCTCCGCGACATACCGAAGTTCCAGGGAGAGTGACTTGTCCACGAGAGTCAATGGCCTCCGGATTCAAAAAAGCATCTCATCCGCTCCCCCCTGCGATCACCACAGTTCAGACGAACGAGCGCTCTGCCAATGCATCAAGGATGCGTCCTGCGGCCTTCCCGTCCCCGAATGGGTTTGGCCAGGTTCGACGTCCTGCCATCATGGTCCCCGCCTTCTCGACTATCCTATCTGGATCAGTCCCGGCGAGGAGGTTCGAGCCCACTTCCAGGGTTTCTGGCCGCTCGGTGTTCTCTCTGAGGGTGACGCATGGAACCCCGAGAATGCAGGTTTCCTCCTGCACTCCGCCGGAATCCGTCAGCACCAGTCTGGCATGTGCCTCAAGACGCAGGAAGTCGAGGAAGCCCAACGGCGGAAGGATCGTCAACTTCTCGGCCCCAATCCCGAACTCATCGAGCCTCGCCTTTGTCCGAGGGTGGAGTGGAAGGAGCAGGGGCATTGAGGTCTCGGCGCACAAGCGGTCGAGCCCGTTGACTACGTTCCTGAGCCTTTCCGCCTGATCGACGTTCTCCTGCCTATGTACCGTCGCCAGCATGTACCCTCCCGGGGTCACATTGAGCCTACTAAGGACGTCTGACCTCGCCTCCGCCACTTCAAGGTTCTGCCGGACAGCATCAACTATGGTGTTCCCCGTGACCACTATCGTTCCGGCGACTCCTTCCTTGACCAGGTTCTCTTTGGCACGCGGGGTCGGTGCGAAGAGCATGTCCGACACCAGATCCGCCACGACCCTGTTGATCTCCTCCGGCATGGTTCGGTCGAAGGACCGCAACCCGGCCTCCACATGACCGACACGACGATCGAGCTTCCTGGCGGCGACGGCGCCGGCGAGGACCGTGTTCGTGTCCCCCTGGATCATCACGATCCCGTTGCTTCCGTCCCTGAGCGCCTTTTCCACCCCGATCATGATCCTTCCGGTCTGCTCGGCATGCGTTCCGGAGCCGACCTCGAGCCGATGCCTCGGCGCAGGAATGCCAAGTTCGTCGAAGAATATCCTGTCCATCTCGAACGAGTAGTGCTGGCCACTGTGGATGATCTGGAAATCGATTTCCCTTCTTTCGCACTCCCTGATGACCGGAGACATCTTGACAATCTCCGGCCTGGTGCCAAGGACTATAGACATCAAATGCTCAGATTCCCCCGATGACAAGGACATGGAGCTGGCCTTAGACAGGAGAGAAGGCTTCTCCCCCTGATCAAGTCCGTCTCCAGCCAGATCATTTCTGTAGGATATGCCGTTCCTCGATATTTCAAGGTAGTCAAGGAGATCGGATTCCTTCCCTGGCGTACACCGGTCCCATGGCGATGATGGAACGTCCTCGTTCGGAATCAATTTGTCACGTC
>DYTM01000039.1 GCA_020725985.1 Methanomassiliicoccus sp. | reverse complement strand
TCCTTTCCTTCCGCTCCATCCCGCGCTTCCTGGCAAAGAAGTCGATCGCCCCGCCCACCGCGAAGGTTCTTATGACGGCGACGAGAAGGAGGCTGAGGACGAGAATCGGCTCTCCGAGGAAGGCGTCCCTGTTGGTGCCGGTGACTGCGAAGAAAAGAATGAAGAAGGAGATGTTGATGAGAATCGTCCGGACCTGCCCGGACATGTGGACCTTCTTCAGGCCTCTGGAGAGAACGAGCGGAAGGAATATCAGAGTCGCCACGTACCAGAGCAGAGTGGTTTGGCTGATCGCGTAGCCGGCGAACGCGACGGCGATGAGGGGCGTGACCACGAGGGCAAGAAGGTAGATGATAGTTGACGCGACGAGCGAATACTCCAGATTTCCCTTCAACATGTACGTGAAGGGGATGACGGCGATCGCGGAAGGCACCGCAGCGACCAGGATCCATCCGAACCTGATCATCTCGTCCGCGAAGAGGTAGCTGAGGCCTATCGTCACGGCGGAGGAGACGCCGAAGCATGCGATGATTGCGATTGCGGTCGACCTGACGTGCTTGCGGAGGTGCAGGTTCTTCAGCCCCAGACATCCGAGCGAGAGGGACATGACAACCACCAGGGAGGCCATGGCCAGCTCTGAGTTGAAGGCCGGAAAGCCTCCTAGAACGAATCCGAGGATGAACGCGAAGGTCATCATCAGCACGTTGTTCGCGAGTATGTCCCTTATCGCCACGGGAAGGAGGGTAAAGGGAAGGGGGATTAGTAGCTTTCCCCAAAGAAGAAAAGGATTGAGAGGAGCGCCGAGCGGGAGATTCGAACTCCCGTGGTGCGTAGCACCACCGGCTCTCAAGGCCGGCGCCGTGATCCGGGCTTAGCTACCTCGGCCTGGTCCCGCTTGAATTTCCAAAATGGGATATGGACTATTAGAGCTTCTCCTCCAGAGCTCAGACGACTCTGTCCAGCTTTCCTTCAAGCAGGGCGTCGATGTCCAACTCGAACGCCGCCGCAGGATGCCCGAGGCTGAAATTCGTCATCACCTCGGGATGGAGCTCGCCGAACCGGCCGATTTCGACGCCGTCGGCGATGATCGCGGCGTCCCTTCCGTCCACGAACGCGTCAATACCGGCGGACTTGAGATCGAACTCGACCGAGCAGTCCCTCAGGATGCTCTCGACGATCGACTTCATTTCGGTGAAGCTCGCCCTGGAATGGAGCGAAACGGCGGCCAGATGCTTTCTCCTCCTCGTCCCGGAGATGACGTCTCCGACCTCGAAAATCCTCTGCGGAAGGTCTCTGTGCCTGCTCTTCTTCAGGACCGTCAGCAGGCTCGGGAGCAGGTGAACCCTCAGGCAGACATGCTCTTCGCTGATCGGGTTCAGTATCTCCACCACCTCGACCCTCTCCATTCTCGTTCTCGCGAACTGCTCGTCCGGACTGGTGAGCGTGAGAGTCGTGACTTCGAAGTAGCCGTGGCCGATCATGAGATCCCTGAGGAGGCCCGCCGCCTTCTCGATCGGCCTCTCCCCGCCGGTTGTCTGGACCCGCGGAAGTGAGGAGCCGAAGAACTCGTATCCGAAGCCGACGGCCACATCCTCGATCAGGTCGACTGGATGCAGGAGATCCATCCTCGTGGCCGGAGCCAGCACCTTGACGATCTTCCCGGCCTCCTCGCACCCGTATCCCATCCTCCTGAGGCAGGAGCATATCTCCCTCGGCTGGAGCTCGAGGCCGAGGAGCGCGTTGCACTCCTTCGTTTCAAGGTTCCATCTACACGGGTCAAGGTCCGGCGTGATCATTCTTCCCTCGCCCTCGACCACGACCGTCTCGATCTCCGCCCCCCTCTCCGCCATCGCGGTCGAGACGATATTGAGCGCTCCCGATATCGCGTCCAGGTCCGTCCCGGTCACATCGATGAATACGTCGCTCGTGTCCTCGACCACCGCCGTCAGCTGTCCGTTGATAATCGGAGGGAAGGAAAGGATATCGCCCCGACTGTCGACGATGACCGGGTACCGCTCCTTCCCCTCGAGTATGAATCGGTACTCGATGCCCTTCTCATGTCTTTCCAGTATTTCCCCGAGATTCATCTCCTCTTCCTTCGCCAAGGGCACGAAGGATATTTCGTCCGGGCGTACGGCCTTGTAGGTGAACGGCGGTTCTACCCGGCTCATGTCGTGGATGCCGATCGACACCTTCGCCCTCTTCCTTCCAACGGCGAGATGGAGCTTCTCCTGGAGCTCCATGAGCGAGCTGATGAGCTCGTCCGTCATCTCCACCTTCCTGACGACGCCTCCCACGACGAACGGCCTTACCTCGCTGACGCTGGGATCTCTCCTCAGTACGACTCCCGACTCCCCTACCATATACCGCCTCAATCCCTCCTCGTACCCCAGGAAGGCCCTCAGGGCCCGGGCCACTCCCTCCACGCTGTAGAGGTCCGGCCGGTCGGGGAAGAACTCCATCGCTATCTCCTCCTTCTCAGGATCGTAGTGATGGAAGTCCGCACCTATCATCGGAATCCGTTCCAAAAGCACCTCGACGGAAATCTCCCGTCCTATCAGACTGATGAGGTCCCGGTAGCCGAAAGTGATGACTGGCATCTCGGCAATGCGATAGGGATGTGATTATTTATGCCTTTCTTGAGACGGCCAGAAGGATGATGTCCCCCACGTTCGTCCCGGTCGGTCCCGTTCGGATGAGCCCGCCCTCTCTCTGGAGGTAGGTATGGGAGTCGTTCTTCTCGAGGTATTCCATCAAATCCTTCCGCCTCATCCCGCAATCTGCCAGTGCACCGCCCGCGTCGGAGCTGCCGTCGATTCCGTCGGTTCCGAATGAAAGGAGGGTCACGCCCTCCTTCATCCTCAGCAGACCGCCGAGAACGACCTCGCCGTTCCTTCCTCCTCTCCCTTTCCCTCGGACCGTCACAGTCGTCTCTCCTCCAGCGATGACGATCGTCGGCTGCGCGCCCTGAGGAGATGTGTCGACGATCTCGTTTCCCAGCGCGCCGAACACCTGCCCTACATCCCTCGCCTCGCCCGTCAGTGAGGCGGTGAGCACCAATGTTCTGTACCCTAGCTCCTCCCCCTTCCCCTTCGCTGCCGCCAGGGCGCGGGAGTTGCTCGCGACGATGAGGTTCCGAACCTTCTCGAATACCTTGTCCCCGGGCTTCGGGTTTTCCTTCCCTCCCTTCAAAAGGCGCTCTCTCACGGAAATGGGGGCGGCCTCGACGACATCGTACTTCCTGAGCACCTCGAACGCGTCGCGGAAAGAGGTGGGGTCGGGGGCGGTAGGCCCGGACGCGATGCTCTCAAGGGAATCACCGACCACATCCGAGATGATCAGGCTGAGGAGCGTCGCGGGATAGGCCGCTCTGGCGAGGTTTCCGCCCTTCAGGCAGGAGAGGTGCCTTCGAACTGCGTTGAGCTCTTCGATCGTCGCCCCGGCAAGCATGAGCGTCTCCGCCATCCTTCCCTTCTCTTCCAGTTCGATTCCCTCGGCAGGGCAGGGCATCATCGCGGATCCGCCTCCGGAGATGAGGCAGATGATCATGTCATCCTCACCAGCCCCCTCGCAGATCCGCTTGATCTCCATCGCCCCTCTCATCCCCTCAATGCCCGGACGCGGATGGGTGGCCTTATGAATCGTGATGTTCCCGATCCTCCCCTCCCTGAGGGAGTTGATGAATCCTGCGCTGACTCTGTCGCCGATCTCGTCATCAACCGCCTTGGCCATCTTCTCCGCGGCCTTCCCCGCGCCGACGACGAAGATCCTTTTGAACTGCCCAAGATCCATTCCCTCCCCGGAAACGCTCAGAATGTCTCCCTTGACCCTCAGCGCCTCTCTTACGCAAACATACGGATCGACCGATTCCACCGCCGCCTCGAGCACATCCAGGAGGTCGGAGCGGACCTTCTTGTCTCCGACCGAAGTCAGCTGAGCCCGGTTCTCGATCCTCAATTCAACCCTTCCATGCATCCGGATTCACGAGATTCGGCGGCCTCTTTCCTTTCAACCCCGATAGCATGTTCTCCGCCGCCATAATCGCCATTCTGTTCCTCGACTCGTAAGTCGCGCTACCGGTGTGCGGAGTGAGAACGACGTTTTCCAGCCTGGCAAAATCCGGATTGAGCCGCGGTTCGTTCTCGAACACGTCAAGGCCCGCCGAGGCAATCCTCTTCGCCTTCAAGGCCTCGATGAGCGCTTCCTCGTCCACCACCTCCCCTCTCGCAACATTAAGGAGGATTGTCGTCTTCTTCATCAGACCGATCTCCCTCCGTCCGATGAAATGGCGGGTGGCGGGGGTGAGGGGGACGTGCAGGGAGACGAAGTCCGAGTTGCGCAGAAGGTCGTCGAGCGAAACGTATTCCGCCCCTTCCTCCCTCTCCCCCTCCTCATTCCTTCTCCGATTGTGATAGAGCACCCTCATTCCGAATCCCCTTGCCCTCCTTGCCACCGCGGTCCCGATGTCCCCGAGACCGACGATGCCGATCGTTCTTCCGTATACCTCCCTTCCGAGCATGAGCGTGGGTCCCCAGCCCAGGAACCTCCCCTCCCGCATGAACCTGTCCGATTCGGGAATCCTGCGAGCACAGGCCATGAGCAAAGCCCAGGTGAGGTCCGCGGTCGCGTCCGTCAGAACGCCAGGGGTGTTGGTGACCAGGATTCCCCTCCTCGTCGCTTCGTCCACATCGATGTTGTTGTATCCGACGGCGTAGTTGGAGATGACTCTGAGGTCCTTTCCGGCTTCCATGATCTCACTGTCGATCTTGTCGCTCAGAAGGCAAACGAGACCGCCCTTTCCCTTGACCCTCGATGCGATATCCTCCCTCGGCATCGGCGCCTCCCCCTCGAAGATATCCAGCTCGGCTTCGGGACGGAGTATCTCGAGACCGGGCTCGGGGATCCTCCTTGTCACGAGAACTCTGAATCTCTCCATCGTCGGAGAGTACCGAGAGCATCTTATTTCAACTATCTGCCGAGGGACCTGTGAGCGCTGGCAAGCTCCCCGGCAGCCTCGGCCGCCAGAGTTGACAGCTCCCCTGCAAGAACGGTCGCGGCGACAATCTCGGCGAACTTCTTCGCCTTCCCGGCCCCAACGCAGCCCATGATCGAAAGCGCCTCGTTCTGGCATGGAAGCTTCGTCCCGCCCCCGACGGTTCCCACCTCGAGCGATGGAAGACGGATCGAGATGTAGAGGTCACCGTCAACCACCTCGGAGGTGGTCATGCCCATGCTCCCCTCCACCACCTGTGCTGGATCCTGGCCAGTGGCGATGAAGATGGCGGCGAGCATGTTCGCAACGTGCGCGTTGAAGCCGTACGATAGTGCGATCGCGCTCCCCACCAGGTTCTTCCGATAGCAGGCCTCGGCGACTGCCTCGGGAGTGGTGTGAAGTTTTGATTTGACGAGGTCAGCGGGAACACGAACATCCGCGAGAACGATTCTGCCTCTTCCCAGTATGTAGTTGAGCGCCGAAGGTTTCTTGTCCACGCAGAGGTTGCCGGAGATCGAAATGAGAGTAGCGCCGGTCTCCCTTTCGACAAGTCTCGAGGCTGCCTCGGTGGCAATCGTGGCCATGTTCATCCCCATCGCATCTCCAGTGTCATATGAGAACCGGAGGAACAAGTTCCGGCCGGCTGCGAAGGGCTTGACTTCCAGCAACCTACCGTGCTTCGTCGTTCCCTCCGCCACCTTCTTCAGCTCCTCAAAATGATCAGAGACCCATCTCGAGACCTCGAGGCCATGTCTCACATCTTCCACTCTGAAGACCGGCCCTCTTGTCATGCCCTCCCTGACGATGACGACACTCACCCCCCCGGCCTCGGTGACGACCGAGCAGCCACGATTGACCGAAGCCACGAGGGCACCTTCGGTCGTCGCCATCGGAACAAGGAATTCCCCTATGGCGCTGTCTCCATTGACCTTCAGAGGACCGACGAAGCCCAGCGGAATCTGGACCGCCCCGATCATGTTCTCGATATTCTTCTCCGCAATAATGGGGTCAAAGGAGTAGAAAGAGATGCATTTGAGCTGCGAGCCCGAGCGCTGCTCGACCGCCTTCCTCCTGTCTTCGACATCCTCCCTCTTTCGACCTCTATTCTTCAATCCAGCGTTCATCGGGACCGATTGTGAATTCCTTTGGCGAGTATTAAGAGGTTATGCGTTGGTCCTACCTCAGGAAGAGAGTGGGGGCTTAGGAAAGGTTTTTAATGGCAGTGCATATTCCCAGACAAGCTAAGGGCCCATAGCTTAGCCTGGTTGGAGCGCCCGGCTGATAACCGGGAGGTCAGGAGTCCAAATCTCCTTGGGCCCACTCCGACTCTTCTGGTTGGATGGTCGGAATTTCTCTCTTGTGTCCCAATAGACCCGCTGTGCATCGAGACCCTCCGAACCGCAGAAGGCCAATAGAGGGATGATCATCAAGGGGCGAAGCGAACATGACTCCCCCCACGGTCCTTTTGGCCATGGGGTCTGCACCCTCGACAGTCTCAAAATCGCCGCTTTCATCTAATGGCTCAACGTCCGGGCAAATCGATTCCAGTCGAGAGGGGTTGGAGTCATTACTCTCTCGAGAACAGGAAGAAGAGAACCAATCCCATCAGAGCAATGACGACTGCGACCCCTGCGATCGTTGGCAAACCGCCTTCTGGTTCGATGGGGGGCACATAGTCGTATCCTTGATAAGGGGTCGGAGCGGGAGTCGCCGATATCGAGTCGGAGGCGGGTCCTTCACCCAAGCCGTTGACCGCTGTCACTCGATAGTAGTAGACCCTATTGCCCTCCACCGAATAGTCCATGTACGCCTCGACCTGCACTATCCGGAGAAACTGATACTCCGACGGCACTGTAGCGGATGGACCCCCCCTATACACCTTGTACGAAACAATCGGGGACCCTCCATCATTCAAAGGAGGATCCCAATAGAGCGCGACCCTCCGGACGCCCGAAATCGCGGTCAATCCAGTCGGTTCGGACGAGACTGTGCCTGACTGTATCCCGTAGGCTAGCGACGACACATCGGCAATATCATCGATTCCATCGCTGGTCGCACCGCCGGTCCCAACTGTCGCCAACAGCACGAATGACAACACGACGGCTGACACAGCGGCCCGACCTATCGACAGGCGTTCACCACACCTCAAACCTATCTCCGCCCGCCTGCGTGATTCATCGACAAAATCATAAATCTTCCCGATGCATCCTCGACGGATATCGCAGGACGGTTGCTCGAATTCCCCTTTGTGTCAGCATACTGTCCGGCGAGCTATAGGCTCGGAACTGCGTTCTTCGTGCTGGTTCAGGCGCGTCCGTCCGGATCCGCTCATTCGACATGAGGCCGAGCTGATTAGCCAGCGCTCCTGAAGCAGCGACGCCGCCATTGTATTTGTGGCCGGATCGATGCTAGCCAGCCACTGCAAGCACAAAGACGAGGCAGAAATCCTTAAATCCTTCATGGCGAATGATAATTCAAGCAGCGGCGATCAACTGTCCTCCGGGTTTGAAGGGAGGTAGAATGACATGAAGACGGATGTGCGAAGACCGCGGGCGAGGGTAGTCCTCGTCGGACTGGCGGCGACGTTCGAGTTCCTCGGGATCTGGACCCTTGCCTATCTGTCTCTGCTTGTACCCGCCCTCATTCTGATCCTCATCGGCCTGCTTTTGCTGACGACTCTGCTCGTGAAGCACCCATCACGGACATCGGAGCACGTCGTCTCAAACTGGATCTTTGACAGACCAGAGAAGAGGAAGTGGGAGGACGTGGATTGCATTCTGAGGCGGTAGCCCCCTCTCCGCCGTCGCCCCGGGCATCCCTCTCGCGCGGAAGAGAGGTTACAGGTGTGAAAAGGGGGCTTCGAAGAAGCGACTCTCGATGAGCTCTAGGACCGAGTCATCCTCCCGGACCATGAGGGCTCCGATCCCAAGCTCCCTGAATGCGCTGATGTTGCGCAGAACGATCCGCTGTTTTGTTGACGGCATCGCAACGTAGCTCCTTTCAGCGATGAACCTGTAGACAGAGGCTTGGTTGAGAGCCCTCTTCCAGTCTGACAGCTTGAGCTCGACTGCCACCTTGACGATTCCATCCCTCACACCCATCACATCCGGGATGCGGTGGCATATGTGGAACTCGCTGACGGCGCTCAATCCCTTGCCTTCCAGCCATTTGACAATTGGTTCTCTGAGATCATTCTCGAGCATGCCGTCCGGCCTCAACCGCAATCCCGCCTCTTCCTTGGTCACTTCTTTCCCTTTCATGCGACTTGACGTATTTATCGCTCCGGGTGGGCTCTCTGAATTTCTCGATTTGACGACACTGGAGAGCTTCGCATGTGATGGATGCGAACGAGAAACGGATCTCGAATGGGCAGAAGGCGATTCACCGCTTCAGATGATCAATCTGTTCTTGAGTCGTTCCGCGAAGCCCCGAATGAGAATCTATGCGATAGAGACGACGATGAATGATGACATCAGCGGATCGATGGAAGAGGGGTTGCTCCCCGTTGATTCCCTGGCAATCTTCATATCTGTCCACGGGATATTCCCCGGCATGCCCAAGCAAGTCCACGCAGCGCATATCCTCGTGAAGAACGAGGCGAAGGCGAAGGAACTTCTGGCCAAGGTGAAGACCGGAGAGAGCTTCTCCGAACTCGCGAAGAAGTTCTCCGAGTGTCCCTCCGGAAAGCGGGGAGGGGATCTCGGATGGTTCGGTCAGGGACAGATGGTGAAGGAGTTCGAGAAGGCTGCCTTCGGGGCTCAGAAGGGCGACATCGTTGGCCCTGTCAAGACCCAGTTCGGATGGCATCTAATCAAGGTTCTCGAACAGCGTTGACAGCCGATCCGTCCGCGAGCTGAACCTGCACAGATTCTCATGACAGCTGTCCAAAATCTATCCTTTTATAGTTTCATCCCCATAGGGCGATGTTGGGGCCAGCGGGATGACAGTGGGGCTTCTTTCCTTCGGGACGAGAGCGGATCGGGGATGGGGTGTGAGGGTTCGTTCCCTCGTACAGATGATCTCCTCATTCGCCTCGATCGAGGTCTTCCATACCGAACGAGAGGAGGGGGGCGAGGACAAGGCTCGGGCCTCGATTCTCGATGGAATACCTGACGGACGCTCGATCAGAATCCCTTCTGACGAGGGCCTCAGAACGCGCTTCTCGAGGCTCGGCAGCTACTACCGGAACGACTCGGTGCCGATCGATGAAGGTCTTTCGAAGGAGCTGGAAGACATCACCGCTTTCCAGGTGGAGAGTCTCGACCTAATGTTCCTCGCAAGATCCTTGAACCGCAACGGGAAGCCGCTGTTGCTGGACGAGCACAACGTCTACTGGAACCTTCTGAGATACGGGATGTTCGATTCTCCTTTCTTCCGGGGGCCTATCGGAAGCAGGGGAATCACCAGGGGAACACTAGGTCCCTGGTTGGCTGCAAGGGCGAAGAGGTTCGAGCTCAATTCGATTCGGGAATCGAACGCGGTATTGGTGACCTCCGCGCTGGATGCTGAGCGGATTCTCTCGGAGATCCCCTCGGCCAGTGACAGGATTCATGTGATACCGAACTGCATAGACGTCTCGACCTATCCTTGTGTAGGCGTCCCTGAGCCCCAGGAGCATGGGAGGAGGAGCGTGGTCTTCCTCGGCCGGCTCGACTACCAGCCCAATCTGGACGCTGTGAACGTGATCTGCGAGAGTATCGCTCCTCACTTCGGAGACTCGGTCCGGTTTCAGATCGTAGGCGGTCCGGTCCCCTCCCTCTCAAAGTACCCTCGGAACGTCGAGTTCCTGGGGATC
>DYTM01000038.1:5940-9827 GCA_020725985.1 Methanomassiliicoccus sp. | reverse complement strand
CGAGAAGCGTTGATGATCGTTCTTTCACCTTTCGCTCTGGACAACCCCTCAAGAAACAATTAATACCATGCTTCAACTGCCTATCACCGACAGACTTGACGTTCGATGAGTACAGGAGGAAGAGGGATTTCAGGAGGACGACCGAGCCGAAGGGTTTCGAGGGAGAAGGTTCCGGGATCTTCGTCGTCCAGGAGCACCACGCGTCCCATCTGCACTACGATTTTCGCCTGGCGTTGAACGGGGTCCTGAAGAGCTGGGCGGTTCCGAAAGGCGTGCCAATCGAGACTAAGATCAAGAGACTGGCCGTCGAGACCGAGGACCATCCGATCGAGTACGCTCATTTCGAGGGGGACATCCCCGAGGGCGAGTACGGAGCTGGCAAGGTCATCATTTGGGATAGCGGAGAGTTCGAGCTCATTGAGCGGGATGTGGACAGGATTGTCGTCAGCCTGAGGGGTAGGAAGCTGAATGGCAGATACGCTCTCGTGAGGTTCGGAGGTAAGGAGAGGAAGGCGAAGAACTGGCTTCTGATGAAGCTCTGAGCGGATTGACCGACCTCCTGCTCGGACACCGAGAGAATCGAAAAACACAAAGAGGGGTTTGAAAAAGAGAGGAAAGATTCTCCCGCAGAAGAATCACTTCGACTTCTTCATTATCTTCATCCAGCCGCCGCTCTCGTAAACTGCGAGGCCCCTCTTCGAAATGGTCTTCTCGAAGTCCTCCCAGGAGATGATCTCGAGGCGGGCGTTGCTTCCCTTTGTGAACTGGACGCCGTTTGTCCCTTTGACTCGGCCGGGCTTCAAGCCCTTCTTCTTGGCGATATCCTTCGCTTTGTCCAGGCTAACTTGCTCCATTACCAAGATTTTTTCCCTCCTATCCTCGTCGGGCCGCATCAAGCCACATGATGGCCACACGACCCAGTATGTAATGCTTTTTACCCATATATAAAATTTTTCCTATAATGCTCTCTATCCAGCATCTCGACGGTTTAAAAACCTTTTCGGTAGAACGAAAGGCGACCAGTCATATGGATGTATGCTGGCTCGAAAAACGGAGATCGCCCTCCGGTTCATCGGGCCGGGATTGAAAAGGTTTATGATTGCCGACCTTTCTTCCAGATTCGTCTGGTCAAGATGTCTCTGTTCGGATCGTCGGGCATTCGAGGAGTCGTCGGCCGCGATTTCACCGTCGACCTCGCAGTCAGGATCGGAACGGCGGTGGGCAACCTCTATAGACGAGTCGTGGTCGGGAAGGACACAAGGACAAGCGGCGATATGATCACGAGCGCCCTCGCCTCGGGCGTTAATTCCGTCGGCGGGGACGTTTATATGGCAGGTATGCTTCCCACTCCGACTCTCGCGAAGGCGGCTTCTCGATTCGACTGTGGATTGATGGTCACCGCCTCCCATAACCCGCCGGAATATAACGGCGTCAAGATGTGGAACCCTGACGGTTCTTCCTTCGGTTCGGAACAGATGCAGGAGATGGAATCGCTGATAAGGAGGGAGGGGTACGACACTCCTGATTGGAGAGGTGTTGGAAAAGTATACGTGCATGAAGGGGCGATCGAGAATCATATCGATTCAATCCTTCGAGACATTGGGCAGTGTCAATCAAGGGTCGTCGTCGACTGCGGCTGCGGAGCGGCCTCGGTGGTCACCCCGCTCCTGCTGAGAAGGATGGGCTGTACGGTCGTCTCCCTCAACTCCCATCCGGACGGATTCTTCCCCGGAAGGTCACCGGAACCGACGGAGGACCAGCTTGGAGTTCTGAAGGAAACGGTCGTGAGGAGTGGCGCGGACATCGGACTAGCCCACGACGGGGACGGGGACAGGGTGGTGGCGGTCGACGACAGGGGCCGGTTCGTCAGCGGTGATAGGCTCCTAGCCCTCTTTGCCTCGACGGCCGGAAAGAGGGGGATGGTCGCCCCGATCGACGCGTCGATGATGCTCGACGACCTGGTGCGAGGACCGGTCGTCAGAACGAGGGTCGGGGACGTGTATGTTTCCGAGGCACTCAAGGAATCTGGCCTCGAGTTCGGTGGCGAGCCATCTGGAACCTTTGTCTTCGCACGCAGATCCTACTGCCCCGACGGCATATATGCCGCCGCTCTCCTGACGAGAATCGCCTCCGGCAACAGGCTCTCCTCCCTGATTGACTCGCTGCCCTCGTATCCCTCGGTGAGGGAGTCTTTCTCATTCGACGGGACGAAGCGGGGGGAAGTGGAAGGGAGGATCGAGACCGAGTTCAAGAGAATGGAGTGCAGCAGAGTTCTCACAATGGATGGGTACCGGGCCGAGTTCCCAGATGGATGGTTCCTCGTCAGGCTATCAGGGACGGAGCCGAAGATGAGGATGACTGTCGAGGCCCGGTCTCGAGAGGCGCTGGAGAAGCTTTCAGATATGTCTAGGTCGATAGTCATGAGGTGCCTCGAATGAAAGCGCTCGTTCTGGCCGCGGGGGAGGGCACGAGGCTCAGGCCCCTGACCTCGAACATCCCCAAGCCTCTCATCATGGTCGCCGGCAAGCCCTTCCTGAGCCACGTCTTCAGCGCGCTCAGATCGGCTGGAATAAGCGATATCGTTCTTCTCGTCGGGTGGAAGAGCAACAGGATAAGGGAACACTACCGGGACGGCGCGGGGGAGGGCGTGTTCATCGAGTACCTCGAGCAGAAGGAGAGGATGGGTACTGCCCACGCCATCGGTCTGGCCGAGAGGATGATGGACGGACCGTTCGTCTGCGTCAACGGGGACGTGGTGATTTCCGATTCGGATCTCAAGGAGATGCTTCGGGTCCACGGTCAGAGCGGCGCGGACGTCATGGGGGCCGTGACCGTTAAAGACCCGAGAAGGTTCGGCGTCATTGAGATGTCCGGTGGGAAGCTGAAGAGAATCGTGGAGAAGCCGAGGGTCCCCCCGACCGATCTCATCAACGCCGGCGTGTTCGTTTTCAATCGGCGGATATTCGAGATGATCAAGCAGACGGAGAAATCTCCCCGGGGGGAGTATGAGATAACGGACACGATCAACATGCTCTCCGCATCCGGCGAGGTGGAAATGCACAGGCTCAGGGGAGACTGGATAGATGTCGGAAGGCCCTGGGACCTGCTGAAGGCGAACGAGATACTCATGCAAAGGATCGAAGGGAAGGTGGATGGGGAGGTGGAGACAGGAGCCACTCTCGCCGGGGAGGTTATCGTTGAGAAGGGGGCGAGGATCAGGGCGGGAAGCTACATCGAAGGCCCGGTCTTCATTTCCGAGGGCTGCGACCTCGGCCCGAACTGCTACGTCCGGCCGTCCACCTGCCTAGGCCCGAGGGTGAGGGTGGGAAGCGCCGTCGAGGTCAAGAACTCGATAGTGATGGCCGGGACCCACATCCCCCATCACAATTACGTGGGGGACAGCATCATCGGGGAGCGGTGCAACCTCGGGGCCGGGACGAAGATCGCCAACCTCCGCTTCGACGACAGACCGATCAAGGTATCGTTCAACGGCGGAACGATCGATTCGGAGAGGAGGAAGCTCGGGGTCATAATGGGCGACGACGTGAAGACCGGCATCAACAGTATGATCGACGCCGGCACCATCATATGGGAGAACTCGACAATCGGACCCGGGGCGATGGCGAGGGGGAACATCGGTCCCAGGAGCAAGATCCTCTAGACTACCTCGAGCTCGACTTCCTCCCCTCTGAAATCGTATGCCTTCCAGCTGCCCATGTCGAACGGGGCGCAGGTGATGATGTGGGTGTTGCCGAATCGCCCGAAGAGGGCGATGTCCGCCTCCGAGGGCTCGTTGCTGAACGACGGATGGGAGTGGACTGTCCCCACGACGCTCAGATCGATCGGAAGCATATGCAGCCGGAACTCGCCCGAGTACTCACGGGAGA
>DYTM01000038.1:2995-5930 GCA_020725985.1 Methanomassiliicoccus sp. | reverse complement strand
AAGGTGGCGAGGAACTCCTTCGGGAAACTGCTCCTCGCCGCCTCGTTGATCGTATCGAGGACCTCCTGATCGATCCCCCACACCTTCCTCCGCCTCCCTTCGCTCATAAGGAACCCAGAAGCTTCTCCCTCATCGTCGAATAAAAGCTCCTGCCGAAGCTGACGAACCTCGCCCTGTTCTCCGACACCGTGAACTCGACGACCTCGTCTCCCTTCATCTCGTGGGCCTCCTGCCCATCGGTCACGAGCACGCACGGCTTCGGTCTCGACAGCCTGAGCTTTATCACGCTGTCGGCCGGAACGACGATCGGCTTCGCGACGAACTTGAAAGGCGCCATCGGCGCGATGACGAGAGCGTCCACTCTCGGATCGATGATCGGGGCGCCGACGCTCATGGCGTAGCAGGTCGACCCCGTTGGCGTGGCAACGATGATGCCGTCGGCGCGGACGTCGATAACGAGCTGCTCGTCCACGTACACCTCGAACTGCCGAATCTTGGCGATGTTCGCGGTATGGACGACCGTCTCGTTCATCGAATCGTACAGCCTCTTCCCGCCCACGACAGTCTTGAGCTTCAGCCTCTCGTCTATCAGGTAGTCGCCCTTGAGCACCCGCATCAGCCCTGTCTCGACCTGGTCCGCCCCGATCTCTGTCAGGAAGCCCAGGACGCCGGCGTTCACGCCGAAGACCGGCGCATCGTTCCGCTGCAGGGAGCGGAGTATGGTCCCGTCCCCTCCGACCGTGATCAGAATGTCAACGTCCATGTCCTGGATCTTCATGCCCTTCCTGCCAAGCCTCTTGGCAAGTCCTGTCTCCAGCCCGATCTCGTGTCCGTCCAAGATATCCAGGATCCGCCTGCAGATACTCATGGCGTCCGGAACGTCCACATTCGCCGTTATCCCGAACCTCACAGCACTACCTCCTTCACGCACGCGTCTCCCATAGCGAGGAAGTTGCTCCTTGATCGAAGATCGAAAGGCATATCCAGATACTTCCCCCCGAGATCGACGATCTCCCCGCCCGCCTCCCGGAGAACGAGCGCGCTCGCAGCGATGTCCACGACCCGGATGGACTTCTCATGGACCTCGCAGTTCATGTAGTATGCGTCCACCCTCCCCTCGGCGACCATGCACATCTCGAGCGAGGCGCATCCGAGGGAGCGTGTCTTTGTCGACCCCCTCGCCACCTTCATCGTGTCCGGATGGGAGTACATCCCCATGTACACGAGGAAGGTCGATCTGGCCGGGTCGAACTCCCTTACCTTTATCCTTTTCCTGTTCCGGAACGCTCCGCGCCCCTTCTCGGCGAAGAACACCTCCCCGCTGACGAGGTTCCGGATCAGTCCCGCCCGGACATCCTTCATCGACCCCTTTCCCAATGCCAGGGAGACGCTGTAGAACGGTATCCCGAGGACGGCGTTGTGGGTCCCGTCGATGGGGTCCACGACCAGCGTCATGTCCCCTGCCCTGTCTATGAACCCCGCCTCCTCGCTCAGTACGTTGTACGGCAGGTCCAGCTCTTTAACGCAACCCAGTATGACGTCCTCTGCGACCTTGTCGATGACGCAGGTCGGGGTTCCGTCGGCGCCGGGGCCGAGGTCACGCCCCAGATCGAATGAATCTGGAAGGGCCTTGATATCATCGCTGACCCTCTGGGCGATCTTCTCTAGGATCTCGCGCATCATTCCGGGAAAGGTAGTCTGCGCCTTATAGCTTTATTCGGAGCCCGTCCCAACTTGCCGCGGGGCAAGAGAAGCCTGGCAGACGAGGGGGCAGAGTCGACCTGCTCTTTGGCGGCCGCGAGGCGCGTAGTGAGCGAAGATCCTTCTCCTCACGGCACTGCAGAAGTACGGGATCCAGAACGGGGAGGAATGGCGAGCCTCCCGAGGAGTCCAAACGACTCGCTCGGCGCTCCAATAGGCGATTGCGAACAGACATCTCCCTCTTGGCCGCTTCCGACTCCACTTGATCGGCCGGCAAGAGAAATGAGTCGATGATAGGGGGATAGAATGGTTTCGCCCTAAGAGGTCTTCCGGGGGAACCCGGGAATCCCGTTTCCTGCGATTCCCCGGATCATCTGTCGAACGCTGACGGATGAGTAGTAGACGGCAGCAAGCTCCCTCGCGTCCCGTATGGGTATCCCACCCTTGATGAGCTCTCTCCTGAAGCTTCGCTCCGCCGCCCGCGCCCTTCTCTTCATTCTGGCGTAGGACAGGACGAGGCGGAGGACGAGGCGAGGCGCCGCTGCGGCAGCCACTAGGACTGTCTCCCGCTCACTCCGTGATGACAAGCGATCACTCCTTTCTTAGCTCCTTCTCCATCTCCCTCTTGACCTTCTCCTTGATCATTCTTCCCATCTCGTCCCCGGACTCGTCGTGCTTCCCCATTCCCATCGCGCCCTTGAGCAGCCCGCCGATGCTCAGGTTCGACATGTACTCCTTCGTCAGCTCGAAGGCTTGCTCGTTGCTCATTCCCGCGGCCTTCAGCGCCTGATAGAACCCCGCGACGGCCTTCCCATATTCCTGGCCCTCGGCGGCGCTGTACAGTACCTTCATCACGTTCTCTATCAGCTGGGGAACGCTCTCGGAAAGCACCTTGAAGATCTCCTTCACCTTCTCTACCTCAAACTCGTCGTGCTCTGCCATTTCTTCCTACCTCCTTACCTTATCATCCCCATCGCCTGCAGGTTCACACCGGCGATCTCGTTCCTCAACCTGTCCTGTCTGCCCGAGTGAACGAGCGACATCGCAGTTCGCCTTCCCTTGCTCGGCATCGTTTCCATCCCTCCACTTCTCCTTGCTGCACATGACAGATGCGTTCACCCTACTTCGACAATCCGAGCACTTGTGACCACTTCCTGACCACCTCCTCGGAGATCTCGTAGTTCTTCGTCTTCCTTCCACTCTTCTCGAGGACATATCCCTTCTGGACTAGCTC
>DYTM01000038.1:0-2985 GCA_020725985.1 Methanomassiliicoccus sp. | reverse complement strand
CCCCTGACGATCCTCCGAGAGGCCGATCCCTTCCTCCTTCTCAGCTCCTCGGTGACCTGCGAGATGTTCGACGCCGGTTTGTCCATGAGTATCCTGAGCAACTCCTTCGATATCGGATCCTTGACGTCCGGGAGGATGACCTCGATCGAAAGGACCCCATGCTTCTGGTAGAGATCGAGGAGACGGAAGTACTTCTGCACGATCCCCTGGAACTGGGCAAGTTGGCCGACGATTTCCGAGTAGGGTCGAGTGACCTCTCTCAAGGATTCCTCGAGCTGGCTTATCCGCTCCGTGAGTTCTTCTATCTTCTTCCCCTGCTCCTTCTCGGCCACGCCCAAAGTCATGTGATAGCAGAATTTAAGTCCGCCGATATCGTCATCGGGGAGCGTGCGAGCTGAGATCGTCCTCCGGAGGACGAAGTTCGAAGGCGTCCTCACCGACTCTGAGAGGTTGTTCACGAAGAACCTCGTCCCTTCGGCCCGCGTGTACGGAGAGAGGCTCTACGATTACCGGGGTGAGGAGTATAGGGAGTGGGTCCCCAGTAGGAGCAAGCTCGCAGCGTACCTGAAGCTCGGTGGCAAGACCTTCCCCTTCAGGGAGGGATCGAAGGTGCTCTATCTCGGAGCAGCGAGCGGGACGACCGCCTCCCACATCTCGGACATCCTCGCAGAGGGGAGGGTGTACTGCGTCGAGATCTCCCCGAGGTCCTTCAGGGATCTGGTGGCGGTGTGCGAGCGGCGCGGCAACATGGTTCCGATCCTTGGGGACGCGGCCCGACCGGAGGACTACTCCCTCGTCATGGAGGATGTTGACGTGGTGTATCAGGACGTCGCGCAGAAGAATCAGGTCTCGATGTTCCTGAAGAATATGCGGGCGTTCGAGGCCGGGGACGGAATGATCGCCATCAAGGCCCGGTCTGAGGACGTGGCGCGCCCGCCGAAGGAGATATTCGAAGAGGCGGAGAGGAAGCTGAGGAGGGAGGGGTTGAGGGTGGTCGAGAATCTCCCCCTCGATCCCCTTGAGAAGGATCATGCGATGATCGTGGTGTCGATGAAATGAGGCTCGTGCTGGCTCTCGCCCTTGAGGACTCGAGATTCGTTCTCGTTCGCAACGCTGCAAGGAAGGGGTGGGAGCTTCCCGGTGGGGCTGCCGAGGAAGGGGAGGGCGACGAGGAGACCGCGATCAGGGAGTTCAGGGAGGAGGTGGGTCGCGATTTCTTTCCGAGGGGGAAGGTGAAGATGCCCCACTTCGTCGTCTGCGTCGGCAGGATGGGAGAGCCTATCGGGAAGGGAGAGATGGAATGGAGGTTGTTCGACTCGCTCCCCCCGGATCTTGCGTTTCCCAGAGGGGAGTACGAGGTACTGCTTCGCCGGGCCCTTGAGGATGCGGAATGACCTGACTGGAAGGGCGCGGTCAACCTTATATAGTAAGAGATGAATTGGCGAGCGCTTCGCCACCGACAAGATTGGAGTGATTCGGAGGATTACGATGGCTCGCATTCATGCCAGAAGGAAAGGGAAATCAAGCTCAAGGAGGCCCCTGATCGCCGAGAACCCCGCGTGGGTTCCGCTCAGCACCGAGGAGGTCGAGAAGCTCGTCGTGAAATTGGCAAAAGACGGTCTTCCGGCCACGAAGATTGGTCTCATTCTGCGAGACCAGCACGGGGTGCCTAGCGTCAGGCTCTCGACCGGGAAGAGCGTCATGGAGATCCTGACGGAGAACGACCTGAATCCGGACATACCGGACGACCTGGCTGCGCTCATGCGGAAGGCGCTCAACGTCGACGTGCACATGCTCGAGAACAGGAAGGACTACGCCACGAAGAGAAGCCTCCAGCTCATCGAGTCGAGGATTCGGCGGCTGGTGAAGTACTACAAGAGGAACGGCATCCTTCCGGATGACTGGACCTACTCGCTGAAGACCGCGGAGCTTCAAATCGAGTGAGGGCAGATGGACGGAGCTGTCCAACTCCCCGCCGACTTCCTTTCTCGCATCATCAGCGCCGCTTCGGAGATCAAGAAGCACAAGGAGATCAGGGTGCTGACCCACTACGACGCGGACGGCATCGCCTCCGCCGGGGTCCTCTGCAACGCCATTATGAGAGCGGGGAAGAGATTCCACGCGACCATGACGAAGAACCTCGATCCCAGAGTTGTCGCCGAAACAGGAGCGGAAGCCAAAGGAGGATGCATCGTCCTGGCGGACATGGGCAGCTCGTACCTGAAGGAGCTTGAGGCCCTGGACGCGATGGTCGTGGTCCTCGATCATCATTCTCCTCAAGGTGACTCGAGGAAGGTGATCCACCTCAATCCCCACCTGTTCGGGATCGACGGGATGGTCGGGGCGTCCGCGAGCGCATTGTGCCAGCTTCTCGCGGTGAGCATGGATGAGGCCATCTGGAGTCTCCTACCGATCGCCTTCGGGGGGATCGTGGGGGACAGACAACACATCAAAGGCCTGAGCGGCGTCAACAGGTATCTCCTGGAAGGGGGCATCGCCAGGGGAATCGTCGAATCGCGCTCGGGATCAATCACTCCCGATGGCAAGGCGATGGATTCGCTCGTTCTGTCCATCGATCCCTACTTGGTCGGGCTGAGCGGGGAGGAGAAGGCCGTCCACGAGTTCCTGTCCGAAATAGGGATCGACCCGGGGGCGATGATTGCGGACCTCGGCGACAATGTAAGGAGGAAGCTCGCCTCGGCGCTCGCCCTGAGGCTCCTGAAGCAAGGTTGCTCCCTGAGCACTCTCGAGGATCTGGCTCACGATCGCTACTACTTCAAAAGCTGGAAGCTCTATGCATCCGACTTTGCCTCCCTCCTGAACGCGTGTGGAAGGTCGGACAGGGAGGGGCTGGGTCTCGGCCTCGCACTCGGGGATCCGAAGGCGCTCGAGGAGGCGATGGAGCTGAGGAAGCGGTACAAGAGGACGGTGCTCGAATCGCTGAGGAATGTCGAGAAGCGAGGGTTGACGAAAACGACGAACATC
>DYTM01000037.1:4755-9921 GCA_020725985.1 Methanomassiliicoccus sp. | reverse complement strand
GCGAAGACCGAGTCGGAAATGAAAGAGAGCGTTTTGGCCAGGGTGAAGAAGGAGAAGGTCAAGTTCGTCGAGATGCAGTTCTCGGACATTCTGGGAATCGTGAAGAGCGTATCGATCCCTGCCGAGAGGCTCGAGAAGGCGCTGGATGAGGGGGTGTTCATCGATGGCTCCTCCATCCTTGGATACGCGACGATTGAGGAATCGGACATGCGCGCCACCCCGATCCTGGATTCGTTCCAGATATATCCTTGGACCAAAGACAGCTGGATGACGACGGCGCGGTTCATGTGCAGGATATTCGACCACAACGGCAATCGGTTCAAAGGCGATCCGAGGTATGTCCTGGAGAGGACGATGGAGCGGGCGAAGGAGAAGGGGCATATATTCAACGTCGGTCCGGAGTTTGAGTTCTTCCTCTTCAAGATCGACGGTAACAACAGCCCCACCCCGATCCCGAACGACGTCGGGGGCTACTTCGACTTGATGCCGCTGGACAAGGGGGAGATGGTGCGGAAGGACATCATGCTCGCCTTCGACGCGATGAAGTTCAACATGGAGGCTTGCCACCACGAGGTTGCCCCCGGCCAGCACGAGGTCGACCTGACCTACGACGACGCTCTGACCATCGCTGACAGGATGATCACTCTCAAGTTCGGCATCAAGACGATCGCGCTCAAGCATGGGCTGCACGCGACCTTCATGCCTAAGCCCCGCTTCGGAATGAACGGCTCAGGGATGCATGTGCACCAGTCCCTGTCGGCCCTCGACGGTACGAATGCGTTCGACGATCCGGCGGGCAAGTATGGCCTGAGCGACCTCGCCCACAAGTTCATTGGAGGATTGCTCGGGCACGCCAAAGACACCTGCGCCATACTCGCTTCATATGTCAACTCGTACAAAAGACTCGTTCCGGGCTACGAAGCTCCGTGCTACATCTCGTGGGCAAACAGGAACCGGAGCGCGCTCATCAGGGTCCCCGCGGGGAGAGGGAGCAAGGCAAGGGTCGAACTGAGGAACCCGGATCCGGCTGGCAACCCGTACCTGCAGTTCGCGGTCATGCTCGCCTCGGGAATGGACGGCATGGAGAAGGGGACGGTGCCCCCGGAGCCGGTCGAGAAGGACATCTATCACATGAGCAAGGAGGAGAGAGCGAGACTGAAGATCGACAACCTCCCAGAAAGCCTCGGGGAGGCCCTCTGCAACATGGCGGGCAGCAAACTCGTCAAAGAGACCCTCGGAGACCACATCTTCAACCACTACCTGCACATCAAGGGCGAGGAGTGGGACGGGTACCGGACCTGCGTCACCGATTGGGAGCTGGAGAGGTTCCTCAGAGTCCTCTGACCCTGGGTTCATGGCACGACATGACCCTCACCCTCCCTCCCCAGTCTCAAAAGGTTTAATTGATAAAGGCTCATCACTCTAGACGAAACCATGATGCCGGGTATGGGCCGGGTCAATCCCCGCCAGTTGAAGCAGGCGATGAAGCGCCTCGGGATAAAATCGGAGGAGATCGAGGACGTCGAGGAGGTCGTCATCAGGACTCGATCGAAGGAGTACATCATCAGGGATGCTTCCGTCACGCTCATGGAGATGCAGGGTCAGAAGACCTTCCAGGTCCTCGGGGAGCCGGAGATTGTTGGCCGGACGAACATGACACCGAAGGCCGAGGAGACCAAGATCCCGGAGGAGGACGTGAGGCTTGTCATGGACCAGACGGGCTGTTCCGATGAGGAGGCGACGAAGGCGCTCAGAGAGTGTGGAGGGCAGCCCGCCGAGGCGATACTGAAGATCATGTCCTCGAGAGGTTGAAACATGTGCCTAGCGATCTCCGGCAGAGTTATCAAGGTCGAGGGGAGCATGGCCGAGGTAGATTTCGGTGGCGTCGGCCGGCAGGTGAATGTCTCGCTTGTCGATGCCAGACCGGGAGATTGGGTCATGGTGCACGCCGGCTTCGCTATCCAAACCGTCGACGAAGACGAGGCCCTTGAGACCCTGAGGCTGTGGGAGGAACTGCTTTCTCAGACCTGATGCCGTCCCTTCTCGAAACGCTAGATCTCATCCTTTCTTCAGCGCTTTGATGCACACGAACCCACCCTCCAGATCTCCTGGGAGCGGTGCCTCTTCTGCCTCGTCGGATCCGGGGGCAGAATGAAGGGTGGAGCATGCCGCCTTCAGCTCGAACCCCCCTTCCCCCAACAACGCCAGAACCTCGGGGACCGTGAAGAGTCTCGCGTGGCGGTAGATCGGATGTCCTACGCTTCCTTTCTCCATGTACGTACGGCCCCAGGGGGAGTCCCTCGGGATGATGCATATCACAATCGAACCTCCGTCCCTCAAGACCCTCCCCGCCTCGGTCAACGCCTCGCTCGGATTGTCGAGGAAGCAGAGTGTGGTGGTGAGAAGCACGAAGTCAAATGATCGATCAGCGAAAGGAAGGTTCTCCACAACACCGCGCACCGCATCAATTCCCCGCCCCTTCGCGAGGGCGAGCATTGGCATAGATGGGTCGATGCCGGTCTCAATCCCCAGGTTGAACGAAAAAATTCCGGTTCCCACGCCGATCTCGAGGCCTTCCCCAACGAGATTCAAAGAGGCGATCACCCTCAACTCCGACCTCAATATTCCGCGATGGGAGACATACCACTCATCGTACCGTTCTGCGATGGAATCGAAGGCACTGTTCGTCAACAAGCTACAATCAACGCTCGGGTGCTATTACCGTTTTCCCGACAGTGGGACTTGGCATACTTGAACCATGACTCCGGTGCCTCCGGCACGAGGGAACGTATTATAACTGCGACGCTCCGTTGGAAGTCATGGCGGAGGAGTGCCTGCGAGGACCATCTACGGGCCGGTCAGGCCCTGGCGCTTCGGTCGCTCGCTGGGGATCGATCCTGTCGGAATCGAGCCGAAGGTATGCAGCTTCAACTGCACACATACTGTCGTTTGGGAAACAGGGGCATCTCCACGAGCGATCGTGGCGAGTTCGTCAGGGCAGAGACAGTCAGGGACGAGCTTGGGCCCGCCCTGCGGAAGTCGAAGGAGATAGAGGCGGTCACATTCTCAGGAGCGGGGGAGCCAACGCTGGCAGCCAACCTCCCCGCTCTCGTACAGGTCGTCAGGTCCCTGACCGACGTGAGGGTGGGGATCCTGACGAACTCCTCCCTCCTCTGTCTCCCGGAGGTGAGGAAAGAGCTTGCCGACCTGGACTTCATTGTCGCCAAGCTCGACGCGGCGGACGAGGAGATATTCCAAAGGATGAATAGGCCCCATCCTTCCGTCCGGTTCGCCGACCTTCTCGGAGGGATCGAATCGATGAGCCGCGAATTCAAAGGTGATTTTCATCTTCTGCTGACGCTCACGAAGGACAACGCGAAGCAGGCGGAGAGACTCGCGGACTTCTGCAGGAGGATTGGACCGGACCTCACCCACCTGAACACCCCTCTCCGCCCCTGTGATGCTGATCCGCTCGGGAGGAGGGAGATGCTGGAAATCCAACGCTCGTTCAAAGGATTGAGAACGACAATGGTCTACGAGGCCGTGCCGCAGTCCCCCTCGACTGCTCCGCTCGACCGTATGTCCAGCTGATCGTCAAGGGGAATGAAAATGGGGACAAAGTGAAGAGGTTTCGCGGAGTGCTCAGCCCTTGCTGAGCTTCTGGATCTGATCCCACTTCCTGTCCACGTCGGCCTGGACCTCCTGTGCGACGTGCGCCCACTTCTCTATCAGGAGGTGCCGGAATCTCCCCTGGGCCTTGAACCAGTCCATCATCGGCCTCTTCTCCTTCTTCCCCTCGGCTATCCGCTTGCTGTCCCCGGTGAGCCTCCATACACCATTCTCGTACTCGTACAGCGGCCAGAGACAGGTCTCGACAGCCAGCTTGGAAATCTGAATCGTCTGGGCGGAGTCGAATCTCCATCCTCTCGGGCATGGGGCGACGACATTGATGAACGCGGGTCCATTCGCCTCGAACGCCTTCTCGGCCTTCTCGATGAGGTCCTTCCAGTTGTGAGGGGAAGCCTGTGCGGCGTAGGGAAGTTCGTGGGCTATGATGATCTTCGTCAGGTCCTTCGGGAACTCCTTCTTCCCCGGCACGCAGGTTCCGGCTGGGCAGGTGGTCGTGCTCGCTCCCCTCCCGGTCGCGCCCGACCTCTGGATGCCTGTGTTCATGTAGGCCTCGTTGTTGAAGCAGACGTAGACGAACCGGTGCCCCCTCTCGATCGCCCCCGAAAGGGACTGGAATCCGATGTCATAGGTGCCTCCGTCCCCTCCGAAAGCGACGAAACGAATGTCATCCTTCACGACGCCCCTTCTCTGAAGGACCCGGTACGCGCTCTCGACGCCTGTTATCGTCGCGGCATTCTCGAACGCGCTGTGGATCCACGGGACAGCCCAGGCTGTGTAGGGATAGACGGAGGTGGAGACCTCGAAACAGCCCGTCGCATTGCCCACGACCACAGGCTTGTCGGTCGCCATCAGTATCTGCCTCGCTATGATCGGCTCCGCGCACCCGGCGCAAAGCCTATGGCCCTCGGTCAGGCCCGCGGGCCTCGTTGCCAGCTCCTTCAGGTTCAGATTCTCACCCCCAGGAAGTTCATGTTCTTGCTTTTCCCGGACATGAGCTCGGTGAACACCGCCCTCAGCTCGTCCATCCCGACGTCCCGGCCGCCAAGGCCGTAGACGTAGTTCACGGTTTTCGGCTTCTTCGAGACGTCGAACAGAGCCGACCTCACCTCCGGGAAGATCGGCCCGGTCGCTCCGAAGCTGATGGCCCTGTCCATGACGGCGACGGCTTTCTTGCCCTCGAGGGCCTTCATGACCTCCGCCTGTGGGAAAGGCCGGAAGACTCTGAGCTTGATGCTCCCTACCTTCTTCCCCTCGCCCCTCAGCTCGTCCACCACCGCTCTCAGGGTCGCCGCCGTCGACCCGGCCGCCATGACGACGAAGTCGGCATCATCGCAATGATAGGGCTCGATAATGTTGTACGAACGACCGCTGATCTTCGCGAACTCCTTCGCGACATCTCTGATGACTGGCAACACCCGCCCCATCGCCTCGACCTGCTGATACTTGTGCTCGAAGTAGAACTCGGGGGAATCGAACGGACCGTAGCTCGCCGGATTCCGCACGTCGAGCAGGGGCTTGACGGGTTTGAACTCCCCC
>DYTM01000037.1:4105-4727 GCA_020725985.1 Methanomassiliicoccus sp. | reverse complement strand
ATGATGTTCTCGAGCGAGTGACTGGTGATGAAGCCGTCGATGTTGGTCATCACCGGCAGGCGCACGTCCGGATGTTCGCCGATCCTGAAGGCCATGATTGAGTTGTCGTACGCCTCCTGAGCGTTCTCGCCGAAGATCTGGATCCATCCGGAATCCCTTGCCCCCATCGCGTCGCTGTGGTCGCAGTGAATATTGATCGGCCCGCTGAGGGCCCTGTTCGCCACGGCCATGATGACTGGCAGTCTCATCGAGGCGGCGATGTAGAGCATCTCCCACATGAAAGCAAGTCCGGCGGATGCCGTCGCGGTGCAGGTTCGCGCTCCGGCGGCGGCTGCGCCCACGCAAAGGCTCATTGCGCTGTGCTCCGATTCCGCGCATACGAACTCGGTGTTCACCAGCCCATCAGCGACGTATTCCGAGAACGCCTCCACTATGATCGTCTGAGGCGTGATCGGGTAAGAGGAGACCACGTCAGGATCGATCTGCTTCCAGGCGTATGCTATCGCCTGGTCGCCATTCATCGCGACTGGCTCCATCTAAGCTCCCTCCTTATTCATAGTGATCGCCTTCTTCGGACATTCAGCGGCGCAGATTCCGCATCCCTTGCAGTGGGAGTAGCGGA
>DYTM01000037.1:0-4095 GCA_020725985.1 Methanomassiliicoccus sp. | reverse complement strand
AATCCCTTCATCTACCCGCCCTCGACCAAGACGGAGTTGTCCGGACAGTATACCCAGCACCAGAGACAGTCGATGCACTTGTCCTTGTCGACCTCGGGCTTCTGTGACCGCCAATCCCCTGTCTTATATCTTCTGGCACTCCCGGCCTCAGTGATCGTCCCGCCCTGAGGATACTCATGTGATTTCTTCTCCGCTTCGCTCATCACACCACCTCCTCGTAGGCCCTCTCGATGCTCTTCACGTTCTTGGCCGTGACCTCTTTTGGGAACTTCCTGGCGAACTTCTTCTCCAGTTCTCCAGTGATGCTCGCTAGGCCCACGACCCCGGAGATCCCCGCCAGAGCACCCAGCATTGCGGTGTTCGTGAGAGGCCTCCCGATCTCCTCCAGAGCTATCTTCGTGGCGTTGACGGTGTGGACCTCGACCTCCCGACCTATGATCGATTTCAGCTTGTCCGGGGCTTCTGGGTAGTTCGCGATGATCGCTCCGCCCGACTTCAGTCCCTTCGCCACGTCTATCTGGCCGACCAGCGTTGAGTCGACGACGACAACATAGTCCGGGTAATACACCTGACTGTGCACCGTGATCGGCTTGTCCGAAATCCTTGCGAACGCCCTAATGGGGGCACCCATCCTCTCCGGACCGAACTCGGGGAAGGCCTTGATAAACTTCCCTTCCCTGAGAACAGCGCCAGCCAAAATCTCATTGGCAGTGACGATCCCTTGACCGCCCCTGCCATGCCAACGGATCTCGACCGTCCTCGATGCGCCTTGCTTGCTCAAGTCACACACCCTTGGCGGGACATTGCCAAGTCAATATATGATAGCTTCTATCCGACAGCGAAAAACTTAGCTAAGTCCTCGAAAAAGCGAAGACAGACTTGAATGGAAAATGACAATTCCAGTGTCGCGAAATCGATCTGCCGGAGTGTCGTCCCAACGATGACAGAATCGTCGATCCGGGCAGCTTCACCGCCCTCGATCGCTCAGTTCCCCCGCCCTGACCTCCATGAAGTCCCGGAGCCCAGGACCGTTTCCCGTGCGGGTCAATCTATGAGGGGAAAAACATGAGATTCCCAGAAATCGAAATAGGACTCTGGCAAATCGCATCTCGAGACCCGGCGTTCACCACAGGGTTTAAACTAGGCAACGCAATACGATAGGAAGTGAGCGGCCCACCATAGCCGTAGGGACACGTGGGCCTACGTCCGGAGGGGAGGAAAATGACGAAGAGAACGGTCAGCATTGCGGAACTGGGAGTGAACGACATCCCGATTGCGGGAGGCAAGGCTGCGAACCTTGGGGAATTGTCCTCGGCAGGATTCAATGTCCCACCAGGATTCGTCCTGACGACGGCTTCCTACGACTACTTCGTCGAGAAGAACAATCTGACGGAGCGGGTGAAATCCGCTCTCGACAAGGTGGACGTTTCTAGTGACAGATCCCTTCAGGATGCCTCCGCCTCCATAAGAAAAGCCTTCGATGAATCGAAGATCCCGGATGACCTCGCTGCGGAGATCGTGAACGAGTACCGCAGGCTCTTCAGGAACGGAAACAAGAAGGGTTATGTCGCAGTGAGGTCGAGCGCAACTGCCGAGGATCTGCCAACCGCGAGCTTCGCCGGCCAGCAGGACACCTATCTGAACGTCGGTGATTCGAGAGAACTCCTCGACAAGGCGAAGAAATGCTGGTCATCGCTCTACACTCCGCGGGCGATTGCATACAGGGCGAGTAGGGGGTTCGATCACGACCGCGTGAAGCTGGCTGTGGTGATTCAGAAGATGGTCAGCTCGGACGTCTCCGGCATCATGTTCACGATCGATCCCAACTCCGAGCTGCCGCATATCATCATCGAAGCAGGATACGGCCTCGGAGAGGCAATGGTCGGAGGTAAGGTGACGCCCGACACCTACGTCGTCGACAAGTTCCACAAGAAGATCATCAACAAGAGGGTGGCGAAACAGACTTGGAAACTCGTCAGAGGAAAGAGCGGGGACAGCGTGAGGGTGGATGTCGGAGAGGAAGCTGCGGGCAGCCAGAAACTGAGCGATGAGCAGATTCTCGCTCTCGCGAACATCGGCAACGACATCGAGCTCCACTACGACAAGCCAATGGACATCGAGTGGTGCATTGAGAATGATGAGATCTTCGTCGTTCAGGCTAGGCCGGTCACGACGCTGAGTTCCAATTCAAGATCAGAGAAGGCGGGACCGAAAGGAGGGAGGGAAGTGAGGATTGAGGCACAGGTTGAATCGAAGTCCGAACGGAAGGTGCTCGTCAGGGGGCTCGCGGCGAGCCCGGGAAGAGCTCACGGAAGAGTCAGACTGCTGGATGAGTCGATGAGCCTCGACGTCATCAAGAAAGGCGATGTCCTCGTCACGGTGATGACGACGCCGGACATGGTTCCGGCAATGACGAGGGCGGTCGCAATCGTGACCGACGAAGGAGGAATGACGTGCCATGCGGCCATCGTCGCCAGGGAGCTTGGCATCCCCTGCGTTGTCGGTGCGACCAACGCAACCAAGATCCTGGCCGAAGGCTCAACGGTGACGGTCGACGGGAGGATGGGGACGGTCTACGAAGGAGTGGACGAGGAGGTGGAGGAGGAAGCCGGCCCGGCGATAGTCACGGGAGGAGTGCCAGTCACTGGCACAAAGATCCTTGTCAACATCGGCGTCCCCCAGAAGGCCGAGGAGTACGCCAAGCTGCCGGTCCAGGGGGTCGGACTGATGAGGATCGAGTTCCTTTTCACCAGCTACGTCAAGGAACATCCCCTGGCGCTGATGGAGCAGGGCCGCTCGAACGAACTCGTGGACAAGCTGGCGGAGGGAATCGGGATCGTCGGAAGGGCGTTCTACCCGAGGCCGGTGCTCGTGAGGACCTCTGATTTCAAGACCAACGAATACAGGGAGATGGAGGGCGGGGAGAAGTTCGAACCCAGGGAATCGAATGCCATGATCGGCTGGAGAGGGTGCTCGAGGTACGTCTCGGATGCGTACAGGGAGGCGTTCAAGCTTGAGCTGCTCGCTCTGAAGAAGGCCAGGGACGAGATGGGCCTTAAGAACATCTGGGTCATGCTGCCGTTCGTACGGACGGTGGACGAGCTGAAGAAGATCGCGCGGATGATGGATGATATCGGACTCGAGAGAGGAAAGGACTTCAAGCTCTACCTGATGGCCGAGGTCCCGTGCAACATCTTCATGGCGGACGAGTTCGCAGATCACTGCGACGGCTTCTCGATCGGTAGCAACGATCTCACCCAGCTGATCATGGGTGCGGACAGGGACTCGGACATACTGGCGAAGATGGGATACTTCGACGAGCGGAACGAGGCGATCAAAAGGGCGATCGCGCACCTGATCTGCGAGGCCCACAAGAAAGGAAAGGCGGTGTCGATATGCGGCCAGGCTCCCTCAGTCTATCCAGAGATAACGGAATTCCTGGTCAGGAACGGGATCGACAGCATCAGCCTCAACCCCGACACCGTCATCGAGACAATGAGCCTCGTCGCCCGGGTGGAACAGAAGATTATCCTGGAATCGATAAGGAAGGCATGAGCGCAGGGGACCGATTGGAGGCCGCTAGACCTCCTCCCTGAGCAGCTTGGTCGTCACCTCGACGAGGGGGTGATGGGATCCTTCCAACACCTTCACGTCGTCCAAGGCTCTCAGCCCCCTTTGATCCGCCGACTTCTCCATGCCGAGCTTGACGTTCATGTTCGGCTCGAGAACGAATGCGGAGAACTGCTTGACACCCATCTCCCTCGCCGCCAGAACCCTGTGGTGGCCGTCGATCAGGAGGAAGTGGTCCCTCTTCTGCACCACGATGATCGGCTCGACCAGCCCCCTCTTGATCTCGTACTTCCTCCCCCTGAGCTCGTCGGCGTAGACCTCGTGCTGGGTCGGCCTCAGCGATTCGATCGGCACAACCCTCCTCTTGACGTTGATGCTGATCTTGTGCTGGGACTCGAGAAAGGTCTTCACCATCAGGACCTTGTTCGGTGTCGCCCGCTCAATGTGCGATCGGACGATGTCGATGTTTGATATCATCCCGACGAGCTTGCCCTCCTCGTTGACGACCGGAAGGTTCCTCAGCCC
>DYTM01000260.1 GCA_020725985.1 Methanomassiliicoccus sp. | reverse complement strand
TGCGAATGCGGCGCGGTCTTAGGGAACCTCTGCCCCGAGTGCGGACACGACCTCACCCCGAGCGAGTCGATCTGCTCCCATTGCGGGACCGTTTTCGAGATCATTTGAGCGACGAGGGATCGCCGATATTGCCTCTGCGATAGGAGGTTTGGAAGCCCCGCCAGAGGAAATGGATTTATATACCAACAGCATGATATTGTCCCGTCGTCTGAAGACGAGGATGGGTGCACAATGAAGTCAATTCTAGACAGAGCGCTTGACAGAAACGGCGGACAGCAAACGGCCCCGGCGGGCTCGGAGAACACGACAACCGGCCTCGCCGCCGAGGACGAGGAACTCAAGCGCATCGTTGAGACTCTAAGGGTCAAGATCGCGATCGTGGGTTGCGGGGGAGGAGGCTCGAACACCATCCGGAGGCTCTACCAATCCGGGATAGTCGGAGCGACTCTGGTGGCGGCGAACAGCGACGCGAAGCATCTGCTTTCGATTCACGCCCCCCACAAGGTCCTCCTGGGTCGCACTTTGACGAAGGGGCTGGGCGCGGGCGCGATACCAGAAACGGGCAAAGCGGCCGCCGAGGAGGCCAAGGACGAATTGCTCAGATACGTGGACGGCCAGCACATAGTATTTGTGACGGCTGGTATGGGAGGGGGAACCGGAACGGGTTCCGCTCCGATAGTGGCCGAGATGGCCAGGCAGAGGGCCTCCCTGGTGATGGGGGTGGTGACCCTTCCATTCAGGGCGGAGGGGAAGGTCAGAATGGACAACGCCGTCAAGGGGCTGAACAGGCTCAGGGAGTTCTGCGATACCACGATCATCGTTCCGAACGACAAGCTTCTCGAACTCGTCCCAAAGCTCCCGTTGGAGGCGGCGTTCAAGGTGGCTGACGAAGTGCTCATGCAGTCGATAAAGGGCATCACCGAGATCATCACGAAACCGGGCCTCGTGAACGTCGACTTCAACGATATCATGACGATAATGAAGAACGGGGGGGTCGCTATGATCGGAATGGGGGATTCGGACTCGGTGGACGGGAGGACAGAGGAAGCCGTGGACGGCGCCCTCTCATCCCCATTGCTCGGGGACCTTGACCTCCATGAGGCCCGGGGGGCATTGATCCGAGTCGTGGGCGGTTTCGACATGACCGTGACCGAGGCGGAGAAGGCAGCGGAACTCGTCGGCAAGGCGATCAACCCGATGGCGAGGATCATCTGGGGCTGCTCGGTCGAGCCGGAGTGCGAAGGAAGAATCAAGGTCATGGTCGTCATCACCGGCGTCAAGTCGAGCCACTTCCTCGGCAGGGATTTCGTCGGCGGCTCGGAGCTTGACAAAGTCCGGTGAAGCTCTCGATGGTAACGAAGGCAGCCAGGGGCAGGAGGAGGTACATCGCCTTCAGGTTGAGCCCTGGCTATGCGGTCTCGGGAGAGGAGTTTGCCTCCGCCCTGAACAGGGCCGCCGGAGCCTTCGCCAAGCCACCGCGCATGATCCAGTTTGACGGGCTCAGAGGAATAGTCAGATGCTCCAACTCCGACAAGGAGCGGATGATC
>DYTM01000036.1 GCA_020725985.1 Methanomassiliicoccus sp. | reverse complement strand
CCTTACTTAAAAGGAAACCTGCTGGAATCAATATTCCCGCCAGGAATGCCCGCACTCGGTGCAGCGGTAGATTCGGGTCTCGGGCTCGTCCGCAGCCCTCGTCTGTCGAAGCACCCAAAACGCCTCGTTGTGCCCGCACTTCGGGCACTCGACATTCGTCTTCGGGAGGGTGGGAGCGTTGGAGTCGATGACGACCATCTCCTTCTCTCGCAGTTTGGTGGTGAAGGTCTCCTTCTCCCCGTTCATCTTCTGCTCTTTTCCGCACCTGCTACACTTGAAGTTGCCATTCCTCGGAAACATCAATGATCTGCAATCCGCACAGAACATCTGTTCATCGCCAACTGCCGGGGAAAATGATGGTCGTATAAATAATCTTCTACCCAACTCATGCGCGTCAAGGTCGACGCCGCGGTCGTCCCTCTCGCTTGGGAAGGGTGACCTGTCGATGCCAGGGACTGCCGAACGAAAAGAAAAAAAGTGGGGGGATAAAAGGGAATGTTGGTCGGGGCTCAAACGAACTCCCAGTCTCCCGAGGAGCGCTGAGACCCCTCGGGGTGAGCGGGCCGGGGATGATTCGCCTTCATAGCCCGGCCGACGATGCCAGGCGCTCCGGAGGCGCCGTGGACCTTCTTCTCCACGAGCCTCTGATTCCTGTTCATCATCCGAGCCCTGTTCTCTATGAGCTTTCTCTCCTTCGCCGACAGCTCGGAGGCTCTCCCCGGGTCCTCCTCGACCGTCTTTCGCACCGCCCTCAAGGGCCTCTGCTCCGTTTCCTCGAACCGCGCGTCCGCATTGACGGCCTGAAGTTCCCCGAAGCTCGCCTGCCTGACCTCCCTGTGCCGGGGTCTGAGAGAAAGGGTTGACCAGGAGGAGCGAGGGGAGACAATTTCTCGCGGGGATTCGTTGCCTTCTACCACGACAGTGGTTCGGGGACTGCCGTGTCTAGAAACATATTCCATTTCCCTCCTGGTCTGGTCGGCAATGATGCCGCCAATGTATGCGAAGGCAACAGTCATCAGATAGCTGTCCAGCCTGAACGATATCGTCGACTGGACGAGCGCTATGAAATCGTGAAGATACATCGAAGCGAAGTTCATGAAAGGCTCGAGCACTGGGACTTGCGCTGCCAGTGCGCCCAGCAATGCGCCGGGGGCGATGTTCACGCCGTTGATCACCGTCGGAATCCAGCCGGCATCGACCGCTCCCGAGATGATGAAGATGACAGCGAGGGGGATGAGGGCCGCCGCAACCCCTCTCCATGGGGTGCCGGCCCTTCTGCCTCCGACGTATCCGGCGATCATCTGGCCTATGATCGGAAGCCACCACAGGAGGAATGAGAGGATGAATGTATACTTCACCGCGCTCCAGAAGCTGTATGCGACCTTCGTTCCCTTGAACTTCTTCGACTCATCGTCGTCGTAGGTCTCGGAGAGCCGATAGACCCCTCTGTGCACCAGAGTATCGGTGACGTCGTCCTTGTCCCGATTCTTCCTTCTGAATAGCACACCCATCCCCTCGGTCCGACACTTTGTCCGACAAATGGAACTTATGCGACTAATAGTATTTATGTCTTTTGGAGAGGCACAGGACTGATATCCAGTATACTAGGATTGCCTAGAATTGCAGGAATTCCGCGAGAGGGAGGATGGCCCGGTCAGAGAAAACAAGGACTGACGGATTGTCTGACCGTCATCTCGGAATATAGTACCACAGGCCGTAGTGTCGAAGCGCCCTCCGCGTGCTCTCGAAGGTCACGCTTTCGGGCTTCGCCTGGTACTTCAGAATATCTTCCATAGAGTAGTCCAGATACTCTGCGAGCTTCGCCAGTCTGTCATAGGGGAAGGCCTGCTTCCCTATCAGTATCTGTCGAACGCTCCATCCTGGGTGGACCTTGGACCTGTACCCCAGCTCCCTCCCGAGCTTGTTGATGCTTCCGGCCTTGCTGATCCCTCTCTTTATCAACTTCACCCTGAAATCAGATCTCAGCCAGATTCGGTCAAGAGTGAGTATGTCCTTCCGCAGAGCCAACCGGATATCCATGGCGAACTCGGACACAACCTCCTAGATTCGAGTTGCGAATATTAATCCTTTCCTTCCGATGGAATAGGCCGGGATTTCTTGCATCCAGATGGAGCGCCAATGGGATATTGTCATTCTCTGGTCGTTCCCGCATCTCTGTCGACGGCGTCGCAGGCTCCCCCTCACCCGGGCGGCGCCTTGAATCCCTCCTAGTTCGCTTCCAGCCATGATACCGCAAAATGCTTATAGCCCCCTCGAAGTAGGCCATTCGTAGAAATATGGAGACTTACAGGAAGACCTTCGCGGTCGAGACGAAGGGAGAGGGCGATCTTTCTGATATCACGGAGGAGCTGAGAGAGGCAGTCAGAACCTCGGGCATGACGGAGGGGCTGGCCTGCGTTTCAGTTCCCCACTCGACCGCGGCACTCGTCACGCTCGAGTTCGAGCCGGGCCTTCAGAGTGACATAAGGAAGGCTCTCGATCGGCTCATCCCGAAAAGCGTCGTCTACGACCACGACCGGACCTGGGGGGACGGGAACGGGCACGCCCACATCCGCTCGTCATTCCTCGGGACCTCGATCACCGTCCCTTTCCACGACGGCGCCCCTGATCTTGGAACGTGGCAGCAGGTCGTGTTGATCGAGCTCGATGTGAGGAAAAGGAGAAGAGAAGTGATCATCCAGATTGTTGGGGCATAGACAGGAGCTGTTTCATATGAAGATCAAATTTCTGGGAGGGGCGGACGTTGTTGGCAGAATGGGGATGCTCATCCACCACAAGGACGCCGACCTCCTGTTCGAGTACGGCATGCGGCCGGCAAAGCCGCCGCAGTATCCCATGGCGAGCCCACCTGTTGACTACGCATTTCTTTCGCACTGTCACCTGGACCACAGCGGCATGATCCCTTGGCTCTGCGGAAAGTACGACACGGAGGTGGCTGCCACGCCTTCGACGATAAGCGTGGCGAAGATTCTGCTCGCGGATAGTCTGAAGGTGGCGGAGGCCGAGGGATATCCGCGGCCCTTCGATCCGGTTGACATCCGCACGGCGATGATGAACTTCACCCCGATGAACTTCGGGGAGACGGTCGACGTCGCGGGGTTCGAGGTGGAAATGCACAGCGCCGGACACGTGCCGGGGGCGGCGATGTACGAGCTGAGGGGGGATGAGGTGACGGTTTTCACTGGCGACCTGAACAACAGGAACACCCAGCTCGTTTGGGGAGCGCACGCGGTCAAGTGCGACAACCTCATCGTCGAGGCCACCTACGCCGGCAGGCGCCATCCCAGTCGGCAGAAGACCGAGAGACAGCTGCTGGACAAGATTGACGAGGTAGTCAAGCGCGGGGGGAAGGCCATCATCCCCTGCTTCGCCGTCGGCAGGACCCAGGAGGTCATGCTCATCCTGCGGGACAAGGGATACGACATGTGGGTGGACGGGATGGGAAGGACGGTCACCAGCCTCTATCTCGATCAGCCTGAGTACCTCAGGTCCGAGAAGCACCTGAGGGTGGCGAAGAAAAGGATCAAGGAGGTGAGGACTCCCGCTGGAAGGAACATGGCGATGAAGGGAGAGGTCATCGTCACCACGGGGGGAATGTTGGATGGTGGGCCGGTCGTCAGATACCTCCAGAACGTGAAGGACGATCGGAAGAGCGCTGTTCTGCTAACAGGATATCAGGTGGAGGGCTCGAACGGGCGGCAGCTCATAGACAGCGGGACCGTGGACATCCTGGGGGTGAAGGAGAGAATCAAGTGCGAGGTCCAGAAGTTCGACCTCTCGGCACACTCGGATCACGATGAACTCGTCTCGTTCATCAGGGCGTGCGGCCCGAAGAACGTCGTTCTCTGCCACAGCGACAACAGGGAGCTCCTCGCGAAGGACCTGGAGAGCGAGTTCAACGTCTTCCTTCCGAAGTCGGGGGAGCAGATAGAGATCTGAACTACGGAGCGCCCGGGGGACGCTTTCTCACCCGGGTCGGAAGGCAGCATCCTATTCCTTCTCTGAGTTGAATCAGGCTCGCCGATGGTTCCGGTTCAACCCTCGCCACAATTATGTAATTCGGAAGGGAATACCGTCATGGAGGTATGAGATGGTCTTGAAGGTGATCGAGATTGTGGGCGTGTCGGACGAGAGCTTCGCGAAGGCGGCCCAGAACGCAGTTGACGTCGCAGGGAAGACGGTCAGAGGAATGAAGTGGGCGAAGGCCGGGGAGTTCGAGTGCAGAATCGATGGTTCCAAGATCTCGGAGTACAGGATCACCCTGAGGATCCACTTCGAGGTGGAGCGCTGAGAGAGGTCTCGGAAAGGAAAGAAAAGAGCGGCTGACCGGCGGAGGATAGTCCCCATACCAGGGTTCCCTTCCTCCCCCGGTGCTTCACCGGACGATGATCACCACTTCCTACCGTACTTCAAACCCCAGGATGCCCATGCGGCTCCCATGACCCCGCCGAGGACGAGTATGGACACGATGAAGACGGCGATGTTCTGATAGATGTTGAAGTCCCCCGCGTAGAAGAAGAGCCAGAGTATCAGAAAGGCAAGCCAGCCCACGCCCACTATGATCGAGAGGGCGACCCTCCATCCAAACCCTGGCGTTCCCCTAGGGTCCATTTCGATTGATGACATGCGACACCTCCTCTAGTCCCGAGACTCTAGCGATTATTTAAGAGTGCACCTGACTCTCTCGGCCGAGGCATTTCATACGGACCAGTGGTCTTCTCCCGCAGTTCTTTTTTCGATAGCCAGATTATGAATAGGTTTATATTGCCAAATCTTCATTTCACGAAAGATGAGCAGGATGGAGGAGTACCTTCGGGAGGACGTGGGGTTCGGCGACATCACCAGCGATATTCTCGTGAAGGACGAGGTGGGGAGCGCCAGAATCGTCTCGAACGAGGAGGGCATCCTCGCCGGGCTCGAAGAAGCGACCGAGATTTTCAAGGAACTCAGTGTGAACACCTTCCCGATGGCGAGGGACGGGGAGAGGGTCACGAAAGGTGAGGACGTCCTCGTACTCGAAGGTCCGCTGAAGAAGATACTTCTCGGTGAGAGACTCGCTCTTAACTTCCTCATGAGGATGAGCGGCATCGCGACCGCGACGAACTTGATTCTGAAGGAATGCAGGAAGTTCAATCCGAACGTCAAGGTCGCCGCGACGAGGAAGACGACGCCCGGATTCAGGGCCTTCGAAAAGAAGGCCGTCGTCATGGGGGGTGGGGACCCGCACAGGTACAGATTGGACGACGCGATACTCATCAAGGACAATCACCTGCGGGTCGTGGGAAGCATCACCCAGGCTGTATCGAAAGCAAAGAGCGTCTCCTTCACGAAGAAGATAGAGATCGAGGTGGAGACGGTCGAGCAGGCGGTCGAGGCGGCGAAGGCAGGGGCGGATATCGTCATGCTGGACAACATGCCGCCGGAGAAGGTGGAGGGCGCCTCCCTCGCTGTGAAGAAGCTCAACGATCACATCCTGGTGGAGGTCTCCGGAGGCCTGACGCCCGAAGCGGCGCCGAGGTACGCAAAACACGCCGACATCCTTTCGCTTGGTTGGATAACCCACTCCGCGAAGGCGATCCAGTTCAGCCTCGAGGTGACGAGCGTCAAGACGCCGGAGAGCGGCTAGATCTCTACCTTCGTCCTGTGATACCTCAATCCGATCTCTTCAGGTGACGCCCCGAACGCGAGGGCGAGCATTTCTGCAAGAAAGAGCACCGGGATACCCTGCTTCTGCCGGATGTCGAACTGGACGAAGCAGAAGGGGCAGGGGGTGAGGATGCAGTTCGCGCCCGCAGCCCTGAATTCCCGAATAGAATCGTCAAGGATGTCCGAGGAAAGCCGATCGTCGACGCCAGTCACGCCACCTCCGCAGCACTTCGGCCATTCCTCCTCCACGACCGCGTCCGCGCCGACCCACCGCGCCGCGTCGGTCAGAACATGGGGGGAGAAGCTCGCGTCGATCGCGGTCACACTGCTCGGCCTGAGCATATGACATCCGGAATGCGGGGCGATCCTGAGCTTGTCTAACGGAGCGACCGTCAGGGATTGGATCTCGCTACCCTTGCGCCTGACCAGGCCGGCGAGGTGTTCGATGTCCGCCTTCCCCCTGTACTCCCGTCCTATTTCCGCCAGAACGGCGTTGACCTTCTCCCTCTCTTCTCGGGATTGAAGGAGATGCCTCGCCTCCTTCAGCGACACGTAGCAGCCGTTGCAGAGCGTGAGTACGTCCCTGCCTTCCTCCTCTGCGATCGAGAGCATCCTCGCGGCGACAACAAGCCAGGTGTCAAGCGCCAAGGACCGGAGCCCGATCGGTTCGACGCAGCAGGTTGCGCCGGGAAGGGGGGTGTGCGCGATTCCCAATCTGTCGAGGACGAGGAGGGAGGAACGCTCCAGGAAAGGTAGTCTGGTCGGAATGAGGCAACCCCTGAAGAGGTAGTACTCATCCTTCAAACCCGAGCCTCCCCAGCCCCGTCCTCCTCACGATGTGTCTGATCTCACCGACGACCTCCTCTGACACCTCCACATCGTCGAGGCCCATCTCCTTCCTCAATTTTCTCGTCAGACCGGTCCTCGGGAAGGAGAGTCCTGTGTCGATGAAGAGCTTCGCCTCCTCCGCATAGAGTTGCGGTCGGTTGCCCTTCTCGGCGGCGATGTTCCTGAGGACGGTGATGACCAGGGAGGGGTCGGCGCCGAGCTGGCAGCGCTCGGTGCAGCCCTGACACATCATGCAGGCCCATATCGACTTCTCGACGGAGAGATCGATGGCGCCGACCATCGCCCTCTCGATCGTCTCCCTCGGTCGTATCCCTCGGTGAGCCTGGCTTTGACAGACCGAAGAACACTGGCCGCATTGATGGCACTTCCAGAGATCGATCCGATGACCCATGCCCGCGAGAACAACTGGAAGGGAGGAATCCATGAGGGAGATCTTCACGAGAGAGGCTGATGACGCCGTTGCCTTATACCGTTTTCCTTTTGCGGAACACATCACCTTTCGCAAGTGGAGGATGCACAACGCTCAAGTCCCGCCGGTCCGATGTAGATCGACAATGGAGATCGAGAAGGAGAGATGCCAGTTCTGCGGGAAGCCGGCTAGGCACTTCCTGTTTGCGGCCTTCGTGTGCGACGACGAGGAGTGCATCGAGAAGGCCAGGCTCGAAAGGGGAGGCCCCGGCGGTCACATGAAGAAGAAGCTCCGGGACCAGGGTGTGATCAGAATAGGGAACGAAGAGTGATCCTCCGATTCCATGTCGCTTCCCGTCTCGCCTTCATCTGCGACCTTCGGAAAGTATTTAGGGAGGGGGTTTATCTAGCGTGCCGGTGGAACTATGACCAACGGGACGAAATTCTGCCCGTATTGCGGAGAGAGAATGGACATCTCCGCTCGATACTGCCCGAAGTGCGGGACGCATGTCCAGGCATATGCCCCTCCGCCGGCCCAGCAGTACCAGCCGGCTCCCCCGCCCCAGCCGCAGTACGCGTGGGAAGGCTACCGCCGGGAATCAAGGCCAGACGCCGCAATCGTTCTGTCGATCGTCGCAGGCGTCCTGATTCTCATCAACGGCTTGCTTGTGGCGATCGGCGGGGCGTTTCTGCTGGTCTTCTTCATACCGATCGGAATACCCCTGGTAATCCTGGGCCTCGTTTTCGGGTTGGCGGTTCTGCTCGGGGCGATAAAACTCAGCCAGAGCCCGGGGGATCACATCACCTGGGGCGCCATCATCCTCGTCTTCTCCCTGCTGAGCATAGTCATCGGCGGGGGATTCGTTGTCGGGATGATTTTGGGCCTCATCGGCGGCATCCTCGCTCTGGTCTGGAACGACTAAACCCCTTCCGGTTTCTACCTTTTCTCCGAATGACCTCGGGACGCGCTATTCAACCTCTCCGGCACTGAGATCTCTCCTTGCCTTCTTCGCTTTCCTGGCGATGTCCCGCGTCGAGACCATGTGGGTGTGTACGCCGAGGATTTTGTCCTTGATTCCCAAGGAAAGTCCGATGAGCTGGTTGAGATGGAGGACCGGGATATCGTACCGCGTCTTCAGCCTCTTCTGCCCCTGATCGAGCTGAAGGTGACAGAAAGGGCAGATGTCGAGGAGGCAGTCCGCCCCGGCCTCCTTGACGAACCGGAGCTTCCTGTCAAGAATGCCGAGCGAGATCGCCTCGTCACCGCTCCAGACACCTCCCCCGGCCCCACAGCAACTCAGCTTCTCGGGGAATTCGATGCTCTCGCATCCCAGGCTTCTCACGATCCGCTCGAGCACCTCCGGGCTTTCGGGATTCACCCCGGAATGGCTCGAAGGCTTCAGATAGTGGCGTAGTGGATGGCGACCCTGAGATCGAGCTCCACCTTCGCCTTCTCCTCGATCGTTGGAACCATATCCTTAAGCACGTCGACGAAGTGGACGACCTGACTGTTTCCCCGGTACCTCATTCCGATGGCCCCGAGCTTCTCATTCACCATCCTCGCGGCCGAAGGATTCTCCTTCAGGTATCGGTCCGCGGCGCTCAGGGTGCCGTAGCAGCCGTTGCATATTGTTAGAACGGCGGCATCCCTTCCTTCGGCGACGGCGATGTTCCGCGCCGCTATGACGAGCCATGAATCGAAATCGTAGCTCCTGATGACGCCCGGGGCGGGGCAGCATGTGTAGGGGTCTTCGAAGAAATCGAGGCCGAGCTCCCTGAACACGATTCCAGTCGACTTCTCGATCGAGGGATACATGTTCTTGGCGATGCACCCGGGGAAGAGGGAGTACCTCATTTCTCCGCCTCCTTGATGGACCGCAGGAGCTCGAGCGATTCGATCAGTCTGGTGAACGCTTCCAACTCCTCCTTGATGTGGGCGACGTCCCGAGGCTCAATAGGCAGACCTAGAAGAGACCTGATTTTTGACACCTCAGGGGTGAGCGGGAAGCCATTGGAGGTTTCCCGGATCGCGTTGATCGCTGTTTTGTGGATTCGCGGGAAGTTGCCGCGCCGAACAGCCAGGTTCCGCAGGAGGATGATGGCGTCGGTCACCTTCACCCCCTTCGGGCACCTCTCCTGGCAGGTGTAGCAGGTCGTGCACCCCCAGAGTTCCTTCATGTCCAGAACGTCCATGCCCGATTTGGCAAGATAGATGATCATCCTCGTCCGGAGGTTCGACTCGAGCCCGGCCGGGCAGGAGGCAGTGCACTTCCCGCACTGCATGCACTTCTTGAGGTCGAAGTCCTTGACTATCTGGGGAAGGTCAACCAGCATCCGAGGCCTCCTTCATTGACTTGGCTAGCAACTGCACCACATCCATCACCGGCACCGCTCCGTTCTCCTCCAGGTTGAGCTCGCAGAACGGGCAGGAGGTGACGACGAGCTCCGCTCCCGCCTCCATTGCCTCCCTCATCCTTTCCGAGCCGAGTTTCACAGCGAGTTCCTTCATGCCGGACCTCACCCCCCCGCCGCCCCCGCAGCAGACCGCCTTCTCTTTGAATGTTCTGAACTCGATCAAGGACACGCCGGGAACGGCTGAGACGATAGCACGGGGTTCATCATACACGCCCATCTTCCTTCCGAGATGACATGGATCGTGATAGACTATTTTCGCACCGACCGAACCCAACTTGAGCCCTCCGATCCGGTCCTTGAGGAACTGGGAGATGTATACGACGGCGATATCCCCGTAATCCCTGGCGAGTGTGGAATAGCAACCGGCGCAGGAGGCGATCACCTTCCTTCCTCCGATGACCTGTCTGTTCCGCTCCATCAGGAAAGCCGGGTCGTGACCCGTCCTCTTCAGAACGCTCCCGCAGCAGACCAGGTCCTCCGGAATCTCGTAGTCGACGCCCAAGGCGTCGAGGATCTCAGTCGTCGCGTCGAGGAGCTTCGGCCGCCTCGACACGGCGACGCAGCCGGGGAAATAGACGTACTCGGCGGATTTCCTTCCCCTCGT
>DYTM01000035.1 GCA_020725985.1 Methanomassiliicoccus sp. | reverse complement strand
CTCTGCCCGACTCCCTTCACGCTTTGCAGGGCTATGACAACGCCCTTGTTTCCGTCCAGGTCCGTGTTGGCGAGCCGGACGATGTACCTGAAGTCATCCTTCTGTGATCCGCCTGTTTCAGCCAAGCGCCTACCTCCACAATGACAATGAAATCCACTAAGTTCTTACCCTTGCGGAGCAACTCCCCTACACGCAAGTTCGTATTTAAGTGTTTCTGTCGATTCTCAATCTGCCCAGCAAGAGGAATTCCGTGGGAATTCAAGCGCCCCCGAAGAGAAAGACGATGATGAGGGCGGTCACGATCCCCACGAGAACGAACCGCAGGCCAGTCAATGTCATCGCTTCCTTCGCCACCTTTCCGAGGAAGAAGCCCATGACGAACAGGAAGGCGAGGGTGATCGTGATAGAGACCACCGCCGCCGTCCTGGGCTCGAAGAAGAGGAAGGGGACGATCGGGACCAGCGCGGCAACCAACGGGGCGATCCCGTGGATGAACGCTGAGACTATGGCCGAGACCCTCAGCACGTCGACGTATTCCGACTCCGCTACATCGCTGAGCATCGCCTTCTCGATGTCCATCTGCGTCAGTCTTGATTCGATCCGCTCGGCCTCGTACGCCCCCACGGTCGAGGAGATCGCGAGCGCGATGCCCCCTCCGATCCCAGCGCTCAGGACGACCTCGACGGTCAGATGTCCGGCCGCGGCAGCGCCCAGTATGACGCCGAGTATGGTGAGCGCGCCGTCGAAGGCGCCGATGACGAAGTAGCGCCTGGCCGTGGCCCCGAGGTTCGTCACCTCGGAGTAGGTCCTCAGCTTCCCCCTGATGCCGCCGGTCCGGTTCATCTTCCGATCTCATCCTTCGCGAGCCGGCGGATGATCTTCGGAATCATCCCGATCGCCTCCGGCAGCTTCGTCGGGTCCCCGCCTCCTCCTTGGGCAAATTCCTTCTTCCCCCCGCCTCCCCCGCCGGTGATCTTCATTACCTCCTTGAGAACGGCTCTGCAATCGATCTCGACGTCGGAGCTTCTGGCGACGAGGACCTTCAATCCGGTGCCCTCAACGGCGGTGATCACGGCGACGACCTTCGGGTTCGCCGTGAGGGCTCTCAGCATGGGCATAGGCTCCTCTCCTTCCTTTGCCTCCCTGACCACAAGGCTGATGCCGTCGATCTTCTCCGCATCCTTGATGACCACCGCCGAATCGCTCAGGTGAAGAATGTCCGAGACCCTCCTCAGCTCCCTGCCCTGCTTCCTGCTCAAGTCCCTGTACTCTATCGCCCTTGCGACCGCGTCCTGCAGCGGAACCCCCAGCTCCGCGGCGAGCCGGTCCAGTTCTCCGCTTTCCCTCATCGTGCTGTCAACGGCAGGCATGCCCACCAGGAACTCGATTCGGACCACGCCGTCCTGGATGCGCTTGGTTCTCGGAATTCTCACCAGGCCCACTTGGCTCGTCCTCTCGCAATGCAGTCCCCCGCAAGCCTCGGCGTCAAGGCTGGGGACTTCGACGACCCGGATCGTCCCGCCCGGCACCGCCCCTCCCTGGTACAGCCGGAAGCCGTGAAGCCGCTCCGCCTCGATCCTCGGCATGAACTGAACCCTGACAGGAATATCCTCAAGGACCACGCGGTTGACTTCTCTCTCGATCGCGTTCTTCTGCTCGGCGGTCAGGCCTTCGTGGTGAGTGATGTCGAGCCTCCCCTCGGCCTCGGACTTGTGAGCCCCAGCCTGCCAGACGTGATTCCCAAGGATCTTCCGGGAAATGCCGTTGATCAGATGGGCGGCGGTGTGATGCCTCATCAGCTGGAGTCTTCTTTCCCTGTCGACCGAGCCCTTGACTCTCGAACCCTCTTTCGGAAGGGCGCCGTCGAGGAGGTGGATGACAGCGTTCCCGATTCTGAGGGCCTTCGTCACCCTCTTTCCTCCCAGTGACCCGGTGTCCGACTCCTGTCCTCCGCCTTCGGGGTAGAATGCAGTCTGATCGAGAACAACACCCCCGCCGATCGCGGCGAGCACGGTCGCCTCGAAGTCGAGCTTCCTTGGATCGTCGTAGAAGAGCATCTTCGTCTCCGGCAGGTTGTCCGGAATGCTCTCCCCCTTCACCTCGTCCCGCTCGGGCTTCTCGTGCCTCGCCGACACCTGGATGTAGAAATCGTCGGGTATGTCTACCTCGATCGTCGTGAACTCCTTGACGATCTCGGGGTTGAGGCCGTGGGAGTCGTAGAGTTCGATGAGCTTCTCGGTCGAGATCTTCTCCCCGGGCTTCAGGTCCTTCGATATTCTCGAGACCAGGGATTTCCCCCTCGCCAACGTCTCCCGATACCGCCCCTCCTCCACCTCCACGAGCGAGAGTATGTCCTCCCGGTTCTCCCTCATCTCCGGGAAGATCGGGCTGAAGAAGTCGATCTGTCTGCCGACGACGTCCGAAAGGGTGACATCGATCCCGAGCGACCTCATCGCCCTCAGTCCCCTGCGGACGAGGAGGCGCGCGAAGTAGCCCTCCCGGACGTTCGAAGGGACGACGCCATCGTTGATGAGGAAGGCCAGAGCCCTGGAATGATCGCAGACGACGTAAATGTCCTCGAGCGGTCTCAGGTCCTTCATCAGCTCTTCGTACGAGATGCCGATCCTCGATGCGGTCATCTCCCTGATCTTCCTCACGTCGGCGGCGGTCTTGGCGTTCGTCATCCCGGCGATCTTGCTGTATTCGTTGAGCATTGCGGACTCCGCGGACGCTCCGACGACATCCTTGAGATAGGTGACTACCGGGCCGAACACCGCCTCGTACGTCGAGGAAGCGCCCTGGGATACCCAGGCGATCCTCTCGAGGCCGTAGCCTGTGTCGACAACAGTCATGCTCAGCGGCCTCCTGCCTTCCGGGAGGTCCCGATACATCATGAAAACGAGGGTCGCCAGCTCCGCCCCGTCCAGGATGACCTCCAGGCAGGGACCCGAGTTGCCGCCACCCTCCCACCACTCCTCGACATATCTCATCCTCTCGGGAGGAGTGCCTAGACGGCCAGTGAAGAACTCGTGGCACAGCTCCACCGTCCTCTCCTTGAAGTAGACTTCCCGCCCCTTCCTGTTGAAAGCATGGTGGGCGAGCATCTCGAAGAAGGTGTGGTGCCTGCCTGTCTTCCCGACGTTGTCGATATCGTTGAATCTGACGCAGGTCTGCGAAATGACGAGGGGATTCGCGGGTGGATCAACCACCCCATCGATCACCCAGGGCTGGAAGTCATAGATCGATGCCTGCGTGAAGAAGACATCGTCCCTCCATCGGGCGACTATCGGGTACCTCGCCACCCTCGTGTGACCGCGGTCTTCGAAGAAGCTCAGATAAGCCTCCCTCATCTCATGAAGGCCGAGCGACTCCTTCATCGGGGAGTTGCCTATGAAGGTGTACTCCTCGCACGGCGGCTCCCCGCATGTCTCCCATGTGCCGAGGCTCCAGAAGTGTCGCCCGCATTTCGGGCAGGTCCTCCTCGCGAAACCCTTCGTCCTGAAGAAGTCGAGGTCGTATTCGGAGGCGGTCATTGTTCTGGATATCAGGGGGTCGTTATTTGAATCTTTTCAGCTTTGGGCCTCGACCAGCACGTCCCTTGAGTCGACGCAGCTAGGTTGACCGACTCAACGTGGGGGGACCTTGCCGGACGACGATCAGGTCGCGAGCCGGCTGTTCTCCGAGTAGTCGATAGGGACGTCGATCACCGCGAGTGCGTCCTCCCTAAGGCAGCGCTTCAGGGTCTCCTTCAGCTCCGCGGCGCTTTCCACCTTGTACCCCTCCGCCCCGAATGATTCCGCGTATTTGATGAAATCCGGGTTGGAGAAATCCACCCCGATGCTCCTGCCGAAATTCCTCTCCTGCCTCACCTTTATCATGCCGTAACCTCGGTCCTCGAATATGACAGTCACGAAGGGAGCATTCAGCCTGAGCGCCGTCTCCAGCTCGCTCGAGGTCATCATGAAGCCCCCGTCCCCGCAGACCGCCACGACCTTCCTGTCAGGGTATGTCAACTTCGCCGCGATCGCCCCCGGGACCCCGATTCCCATGGAGATGAGGCCGTTGGAGGCGATGAGGGTGTTCTCGTGATAGGTGGGATAGAGCTTCTCCATCCAGAGAAGATGCGCGCCCACGTCCGACACGGCGATGTCCTTCCGCCCGAGCGCCTCCCTTACCGCCTTGACCGCCAGCTGAGGCTTGACCGGGGGTGTGTCGCCAGGAAGTTCCGCCATCCTCGCGTGCAGCTGCACCCTCAGATCCGCACACCAGTCCGCCTTCTTCACGACGGTCTTGGTCAGCTGCATGAGCATGCTGGAAAGGTGTCCGACCGCCTGCAGGTCCGGGCTGAACATCGGAGCCGCGTCCGCCGGCGCGGCGCCTAGGTAGACGATATTCTTCCTCGTCCCGATGTTCCAGAAGACCGGCTGGAACTCCATTACGTCGTATCCGACCGCGATGACGAGGTCCGAGGCCTCGAACGCTTTCCTCATGAAATCGTGGGTTCTCAGACCGACTGTGTGAAGGCTCAGGGGGTCGTCGAACGGGAGGATGCCGGAGCCCATCCATGTGTGGAGCACAGGGATGTTCCACGACCTCGCGAAACATCTCAGCGCCTCCTGGGCCTTCGCTCTCAGCGTGCCATATCCAGCTAGAATGACTGGGGAAGTGGAGGAGTCTATCATCTCCCGGATATGTCTGAGCGATCCCCGACCGTACTCCGGTCGCTCGGGAAGCGAGGCAGGCAGGGGCTCACCCTTCGCCTCGCATCTCATCACGTCCTCTGGCAGCTCCAGATGGACCGGCCCCGGCCGCTCCTCCCTCGCAGTATCGAAGGCTCCCCTGACTATTGTCGGTATCCTCTGGGGGGCTCTAATGCTCAGGCTCGCCTTCGTCACCGGTCGAAAGAGCTCCACCAGGTCGATGTACTGCTTCTGCGGGGGGTAAGCCCTCTCCACCCGGACCTGGCCCGTGAGAGCAATGAGCGGGGTGTAGCAGAGATAGGCGTCCGCGACCCCCGTCACCAGGTTCGTCGCCCCCGGCCCGAGGGTCGACAGGCAGACCCCCGGCTCGCCGGAAAGACGCGCCGCTATCTCGGCCATGAAAGCAGCGGAGCACTCGTGCTTCGTCAGGACGAAGTCGATGTCCGAGTCGATCAGACTGTCCATCACGTCCAGGTTCTCCTCCCCGGGGATCCCGAATATCCTCCTCACTCCCTCCTTCTCGAGGCACCTGACGAGCAAGTCCGAACTTCTCATCCTCCATCACTCTCACTCGAAGATATCGGCTCTCTTCTTGAACACAAGGTCCACCGCGCTCATGATCGCCTTCCTTATCTCCCCCGACTCCTGGACGGCCTCCACCCCCTTTCTCCGGAGGGCCTCGACCGCCCTATCGCCGAACTTCGACGCGATGACGATGTCGAACCCGGAGAGGGCGTCGGCCGCCTTCTCGATCTTCGCTCTGTGGCCGCCTCCGAAGACTGGGATGTCCATCTTCGCTTCGACCCTGATCCTTTCCCCCTCTTTGATCTTCCCGCCCTCGACCTCGTACGTCCAGAACTCCTCGGCGTGGCCGAAGTGAAGGTCCACTTCCTCCCCCTTACTCGACGCCACAGCCACCCTGTGCTTCGTCTTCCCTTCCATCTGAACCACCATCGTCCCCTCTCTCGAGGCCTCGAGGCCGCAGGTCACACCAGCGAATTCCGCCGATCTGTCCTCTCCCAGGAGCCCGATCGCGTCCGCCCTGCAGAACCTGCAGTGCCGCATCTGCCTGATCTCGGGTTCGCACATGTCCTGGAGGGCCTTCCGTTCCCTCGGGGTCGGAGCCCTCAGATCGGCGAACTTCGTGCCCGGGACAGGAATGAGAGGGATGATGTTGACGATGTATGCTCCAAGAACCTTGACTTTCTTGGCCACCGCCGGAATGTGCTCTGCGTTGATGCCAGGGACCATCACCGTGTTGACCTTGACAAGCATCCCAGCCTCCACAGCCATCCTGATCCCGAGGAGCTGGTTCTCGATGAGCCTGGATGCCCCCTCCTTCCCCCTCAGGATCTTCCCCTCGTAGGTGACGAACTCGTACATCTTGGCCCCGATCTCTGGATCGACGGCGTTGATCGTGACGGTGATGAACCTCACCCCAAGCAATCTGAGCCTCTCGACGTGCTTGGGAAGAAGGAGGCCGTTTGTGCTCAGGCAGAGAGTCATGTCCGGGAACTCCTTCCGGACGAGCTCGAGCGTCCTGAACGTAGCCTCGTTCGCCAGCGGGTCCCCCGGGCCAGCGATTCCCAGGACGGTGAGATAGGGGATCCTTTCCCGAACGTAGCGCACCTTCTGGACAGCCTGCTCCGGGGTGAGGACCTCGCTCGTGACCCCGGGCCTGCTCTCGTTCATGCAATCGTACCTCCGATTGCAGTAGTTGCACTGGATGTTGCACCTCGGAGCCACGGGGAGATGCATCCGGGCGCACCTCTTGTGCGCCGCCTCCGTGTAGCAGGGGTGCGCATCGAGCATCGCTCTGAGGTCCTCAGGAACGTCTTCAGCCATCTGGACTCCTCGTCGTGACGCGAGCCACGCAGTCGGCGGGCAAGCTCAGAGGTATTGACGTTCGCCCCATTATATATTCATCATCCCGACGTCTGACTGTGGTGTCAGATCGTGAGGACGATATCGTCGATCTCGTACTCGAGAAAAGTCTCCCAGGCAACGGTGATTCCGATGGCGATCCAGGCACTGTCCCCGTTATCGAGATGAAGGTCACTCCCGAGAACGAACTCGTTCCACCCCTCCGCGGGGTCCGCATTGCCCAGAACAGAGAAACCCTCTTCTCCAATCGGCGGAGCGAGGCCGATGTACGCGACAACCTTCCCTATCACGTTGAACGACTCCTGCTCGCTGTACACATAGAAGGAGAGGCGGAAATTGACCGTGCCCGTCTTGTTGACGTCCCTGGATGTCTGAATCCAGATCGTTCCGTCGTCCTGCAGTCCATCGATGCGCATGACGAGGGAGCGATCGCCGCTTCTTGATCTCTCGATGGTCAACTCAGCCGAGGCGTCGACGGGGAGACCGGTCTCCGGATCCGTAGGCAGGTCGCTCCCGATCTGCCAGCCGTTGAGATCCCCTTCGAACCCCTCTTCAAGGAGAGTCGTTCTCCCGCCGATGCATCCGGCGGAGATGACGCCCAGTAGAGAGAGCATCGCTATCAGCACGACGAAGGCCCTCGGCACCATTGATAACCGCTTCCGCGCAGGAGGTATATGTAAGTCCCGATTCCGTTGACTCATCCGTCATTCTCGATGTCCGAAAGAATGCGAGCATCACCATTTTCTATTTGTGAATCAATAGGTCGAGTCGGGAGCGGACGTGACGCTCCAATCGGGATGAATGATGCTCAGTGACGGCGCGCTGGAGAAGCTCATCGCGACGATGAACCGCCATATTCCCTCCGCCAGGCGACGTCTCTCCGACCTTCTCGAGGAGGACGATCCGGCCTACCTCGGGAGGGACGGCGCAACGTACCGCATTTCTCGGGAGGAGCTGCTCATGATATCTTCCCTCCTCGATGAACGCGAGAGGAAGCGATTGAAGCTGCCGATCCTCCTCATGACCGACACCTCCTATCCCGGCGGGGCGTGGAAAGTGGTGGGGGAGGTGGAGGTGAAGGCGATATCGAAGGTGGTAGGGAGGGAACCCGAATCGGAGGGAGAGCTTCGGCTCTTCTATCCACACCTCCTCGAACTCCGCAGACTCCTTCCCACCGCAACCACCTGCCTCTACATGCCCTGATCCCTTCCACTCCACATCCGGGCATCCTCTGGAAAGGTTTATCGTGTCTCGCACGGTGGAAAGGATCATGCCGAGAGTGGGGGTGGCGGACCTGCCGCTTCACGGGGGCAGCGCCCCGAGATGGCTCTTCACCAGGATGGTCGAGCTTGCCTCGGCGATATCGGACGTGATCATCGTCGAACAAGGTCCAGAAGAGCTCGTCCGACGGCTCGCCGATCCCTTCTGGTTCCAGGCGCTCTCCTGCGTCCTCGGCTTCGACTGGCACAGCTCCGGGACGACAACAGTCACCTGCGGGGCATTGAAGGAGGCTTTGAAGGGGAGAGGGGATGTGGCAGTCGCGGGCGGAAAGGGCAGGACCTCCAAGGCCGCTCCATCGGATATCGCGGAATGGTCTTCCGCCCGGGGGCTCTCTCCGGACCTGGAAAGTCGGCTGAAGTACGCGAGCAGGATGAGCGCGAAGGTCGACAACGCCGCTCTCCAGGACGGCCATCAGCTCTACCACCATTCATTCGTCTTCGATTCCGAGGGACACTGGACCGTCGTCCAGCAGGGTATGAGCAAGGAGACAGGCTACGCCCGAAGATACCATTGGAACTCGGGGCAGCTGAGGGAATTCGTCGAGGAGCCCCATGCGGCGATACTGGGGGAACGGACGAGAAGGGTCATGGACATGACATCGAGGGAGAGCAGGGGATCGAGGAAGGCATCGGTCGACCTCGTGAAGGAGGGGGTGGAGAGGCTGCAGAGGGAGGTCGTGGCTGTCTCGGAAGGGCAGAGCACCCTCCTCGAGTGGGCAGGCGAGAGTCCGGTGAGGCTGAGCATGCCCAGGTCGATCAACTGGAACGCCCTCCGGGAGGCGTATGAGTTCCATCCGACGAACTACGAGGAGCTTCTCTCCGTCAGGGGCATCGGTCCGTCGACGGTGAGGGCGCTCGCTCTGATTGGCGAGGTTCTCTACGGCTCCGAACCGAGCTGGAAGGATCCGGTGAAGTTCTCTTTCGCCGTCGGGGGAAAGGACGGCGTCCCGTTCCCGGTCGACAGGAAGGCGATGGACGCCTCCATCGGCATCCTTCGGGAAGGGGTGGAGGAGGCGAGGCTCGGCCGGAAGGAGAAGCTCGAGGCGGTCGAGCGCCTGCGAAGATTCGTTCCCCCGGATCTCTGAACGGAGCCGCAGCTCTTCGCCGATAGCGTTGAATTGAAAGGATACTCATTGGAAGGACATACGCAGCCCGTATGACGGTTAAGCCGAAGCTCACCACAATGTCTTGCCGAAAGTGCTAGTGCGGCCGTAACGACGTTAGTAACCGCGGACTGAATACCTCGGCGAACCTTGGTACTTACATCCCGGTCCTATCAATCTTGTCATTTACAAGTGTCGTAAGGTGCCTCTTTTTCAAGATGGTTTCGAGCTTAGATGCTTTCAGCTCTTATCCAGTACGGCGTGGCTGCTCAGCAATGCCTTGCCAGACAACTGATGGACTAGAGGCCGCGAATCCCCGTTCCTCTCGTACTAAAGGATTCTTCTCGTCAGGCACCAATGCACTTCCACCAAAAAGCAACAAACCTGTCTCACGACGGTCTAAACCCAGCTCACGATCCCTTTTAATGGGCGAACAACCCCACCCTTGGCAGCTGCTGCACCACCAGGATAGGAAGAGCCGACAGCGAAGTAGCAAGCCTCCAGGTCGATATGAACTCTTGCTGGAGACAACTCAGTTATCCCCGGGGTAACTTTTCTGTCATCAATGGCCCCCACTCAGAAGGCTCATTGGTTCGCTAGGCCCTGCTTTCGCATCGTGGATCCTTGTTGTCCGGATCCACGTCAAGCCAGCTTTTACCCTTACATTCTCCGGCAGATTTCTGACCTGCCTGAGCTGACCTTTGGGCGCCCTTGTTTCCTTATTGAGGGCGTGGCGCCCCACCCAAACTGCCCACCTATAGGTGTCCTTCCGAAGAAGTTAGTGATACGAATCCAAAAGGGCGGTGTTTCATCGTCGACTCGGAACCTACCTAGCGGCAGGCCCTGATAACGTCTCCCGCCTACACTACACAATCGAACTCATACCACAACAACAGGCTGCAGTAAAGCTCCACGGGGTCTTCGCTTTCAGGTGGAAGATACCGGATTGTGCGCCGGTACTATCAGTTTCACCGGCTTCCAGGCGGGGACAGTAGAGCTCTC
>DYTM01000034.1 GCA_020725985.1 Methanomassiliicoccus sp. | reverse complement strand
GCGACGAACTGGCTGATCATGACCTCCTCCCTATGAAGGGCGGTCCGTGGATGAGAATGTTCGACCCGAAAGGTATTCCGCCGAGCAGCAGATCGTCGAGACGCTGGTTGCCGGTCTTGACCTTCGCCTGCTGAAACTCGAGGGCCCTTTCCTCCTCCTTCGCGGAGATCTCGTCCTCGATGATGCCCTGCTCCCTGCGCCTGAGCTCCTCCATCTTCCCGCTGAGGTACTTCTCCTTGGCGCGGAGCTCCTCCTCCTTCCTCTGGACCTCGGACTTGAGGTCCTCGAGCCGCTTCTTCATCTCCAGCTCGTCGAGGCCGGTCGCTTCCTTCTTCACCTCGTCCAGCCTGCGTCTCTCCTCCGACAGGACCTTCTCCCTGTAGAGGAGGTCCTCTTCCCTTCTCAGCATCTCCTCCTCCTTGTAGGAGACCATCTGCTTGATCTTGCTGAGTTCCTCGGCCCTCTCCTTGACCTCGATCTTGAGCCGGTTGATCTCCTCGTCCTTAAGGAGGATCGAGCGCTCCTTGAGCTGTATCTCCTTGATCTTGTTCGCAATCTCCTTCTCCGCCTCGGGGCCGGTCATCTTCGCGATCTTGAGCTCGTTCTCCATCAGCTTGTCGTCGATCATCTTCTGCTTGAGCTCTATCTCAAGCTGCTCGATTTTCGAGCGAAGCTCCTGCTCCCTGCTGTGGAACGCCGCTTCCTTCTCTTTCAACTCGGCATGGAACCGATCCTCTAGCCCGACCTCCTCCATGGAGATGCTGGCCGCGGAGGCCTTGATCATTATCTCCTTCTCCTCGATCTCCCTCTCCCGCGAGGCGAGGGCCTTCTCGGCCTCCTTGACCTCGATCTCCTTCCTGATCATGGAGGCTCGGTCGTCCGGAAGGCTTCCCAATGAGATCTCGAATTGCTTCTTGAGCGCGTCCCGGAGTGCCCTCTCTTCCTCGATCTCTCTTGCGAGCCGCTTGTTCTCCTCGGTTGTTTCCCTTACCCTTCGGTAAACATCCGAGGTCTCCTCGACTCCCGGGGGCAGGCCGGACTGCCTCTGCAATTCGAGGATCTCGGCCTTCAGCCGGGCGATCTCCTCTTCGTAGAAGGGAACCTTCTCTCCCAGCGGCCTCTCTCTCCCCTCTTCCTCGCCGACGGCTAAGAGCTCGGTCTCCGGTACCGGTTCCTCATTGAGCCAAGAAAGTAGGCTCTCTTCCCCCGTCAGCCATTTCCTCAGCTCATCTACTTTGTCGGAGTTCCCCCCGCTCCAACTGGCAGGGTCCGCCTCGCCTAGAGGACCTGCGGAACCGGTGCCGATCGGTCCATCTCGCGGCGCATCTTTCTCTTTCTTCCTGTGCACTTGTACACCTGCTGCAGAAGGCCCTGCCTTGAATCAAGTCAAGTGTCCTGATTCGTATTTTAACATTGTGATTAGGTTACCAGGCGGCGGATGCATCGACGACAGAAGGGATGGCGCCCTTGTGTACCGAAGAAGGTGCTGGATTCGGGATGTCGCATCGGGCGAAGCAGATTATCATTCCGGATAACGAGGTCTCTATCGGGGCTGTCGGGACTCAGTCCAGACGTTCCGCTTTCCGGCTGTCCGATCGCTGATTTTGTGCCGCCATTCTGTGCCACACCGGAACAAAAAGATATATACGCACATGAGCATCTTGTTAAATCCGGGCATCGGCCAGGAGCTGGAAATGGAAAAGAGGATACATGTCAAGATCGATAAGAACAGCGACTTGACGCTCCGCGAGGTTTTGAAGAAGATCGAGGAGATCCAGGCCGAGCATCCCGAGTTGGATGTGTTTTTCGATGGCGACGAGTACGCCATCTGCAGCCGCCCGAGGAAGGCTGGACGAGACCTGTGATGGGCCAGCCATGCGATATGAGAGACAAATCAAGATCATCTGGAGGATTGGCGATGGTGAGCAGGAAGGAGTTGTTGAAGGAGAAGGTCAAGCACATTGACTTCGATAGCGTGAGGACTGTCGGGGACCTAGTGGAGGCGTACAAGGACAGCTCGGTGCAGAGCCGGGCCCTTGCCACCTGCGCGATGGCTTACGAGAACGCGCTGAAGGACCCGAGCAGGCCGACGATAATCCTCGGCCTCGCGGGGCCGCTCGTGGCTGCGGGGCTGAGAAAGATCATCGCGGACATGATCAGGTACGGCATCGTCGACGCGGTCGTCTCGATCGGCGCGATACCCTACCAGGACTTCTATCAGGGGAGGGGGTTCAGCCACTACAAGTGCTCCCCCAACATCGACGATCTCAAGCTGAGGGACCTCTGGCTTGACAGGATATACGACACGCTCGTCGACGAGGAGAAGTTCAGGGAGACAGATGCGTACATAGGGGAGATAGCAGGCGGCCTCGAGCCCCGGGGCTACTCGAGCAGGGAGTTCATGGAAATCCTCGGAGCGAATCTGAAGGACAAGGACTCGATTCTGTACAACGCCAAGAAGTACGGCGTCCCGATCTTCGTCCCCGCGCTGAACGACTCCTCGATCGGGATCGGCCTCACAGGATTGTACGTCAACAGGAGGAAGGAGAACAAGCCGTTTATGAGGATCGACCCCATCAGGGACAACTGGGAGCTCACCCAGGTCAAGATCCACTCCGATAAGACTGGCGTCATCTACATAGGGGGCGGTGTGCCCAAGAACTACATCCAGCAAACCGAGGTCATCGCCGAGACCCTCGGATACGACAAGGGAGGGCACCACTACGCGATCCAGATCACGACCGACGTCCCGTACTGGGGCGGTCTGTCCGGGTGCACTTTCGAGGAAGCTCAGTCCTGGGGAAAGATCAACAGGAACGCGACCAAGTCGGTCGCGTACGTGGAGGCGTCGATCGGGCTGAGCCTCATGGTCGGATACATCCTCCAGAGGGGGGCGTGGAAGGGACGGAAGAGGCTGAAGTACGCTTGGGACGGGGACACGCTGAAGGAAATCAAGCGGGTCCCCTTGAAGATCGACTGAAGCACCCATCCAGAGGATCTTCACCCTTCCGCCTTGGAAACATCATCAATTCGCGAAGGAATGGATCGATATGCGAAGGCTAGGACGCGCGACGATCGCACTGTGGAACTCCTACGACCCGAATACCTTCAGAGAAGCCCATCGCCGGATCTTGGCAAGAGCGGGTCCCCTCGCCCTCGCCTTCGACGGCAATCTGGCCACATTCGGATTCCCCTTTCCGAAGGACCTTTCGACGCCGCAGGAGATCGCGGACTGGATCGCCACTACTACCTCAATAGGCGAGGACGGCAGCTACCTGAAGGAGCTCGCGGCAAAGGGCCGGTTCCAGACCTTCGCCTATGTGGATCGGGGCTTCCCTCCACAGCTGGGGGAGGTCGTTCTCACCACCTGCGCTCCCGATGACAAGAAGAAGAGGAGCGTTGACGAGATATGCAGGATGCTGCTCGGAGGGAAGAGCGTCTGCCTCGTGTTCGGTACCGGCCCGAAGGGCACTCCGAAAGAGATAGTCTCCATCATTCCGAATCATCTCGACATCACCTTCGGAGGCTACTCCCTCGAGACCTGCACCGCGCTAGGCGCCGTCGTGGCGGTCCTCGCCCATGGGATCAAAGAGTCCGAGGCGCGCGGTCGCTGAAGCAGATCGCCTTCGTATCAGTTCGCTTGCAGAACTCGGAAACTGTCGGAGGCCCGCTGCCTCATGCTCGTCCTATGACAATCGTGGCAAGTGGCTCGGCAGATCAGTAGCTTCCGTATCTGACTCCGATCGTCTTTGACCCGGCGCCGTCCCCTCTGATGACGCTTCCGACGATGCGAGCTCCTCCCCCGAGGATTCGGACGACGTCGTCCGCCGCGGCCTCCCTGCAGACAATGGCGAACCCCATCCCCATGTTGAACGTCTGGTACATCTCCTTCGGGTCGACGTCTCCCAGGTCTGCCAGAATATCGAATATGGGCTGGGGCGGCAATGGGTCCGAGATCTCAAAGAGTACGCCCTTCTTGAGCCTGACGAAGTTCCTCAGTCCTCCGCCGGTCACGTTCACCATACCGGTGACCTTGTGGCTCTTCAAGACGCGGAGCACGTCCCGGACATAGATTCTCGTGGGGGTGAGCAGCTCGTCTCCCACGTTCTTCCCGAGGTTCCGAAGAGTTTCGTCGTACGATATCTCGTTTCTCTCCAGTATCTTCCTCGCCAGAGTGAGCCCGTTCGAATGCACCCCTGAAGAGGGCAGGCCTACGATCGAATCCCCGATCTCGATCTCAGAGCCGTCAACGATGTCCTCCTTCCTGACGACACCGAGGCAGGTTCCAGACAGATCCACTCCTTTGACTATCTCCGGCAGGACCGCCACCTCCCCGCCAACGATATCGACGTTCGCCATCTCCGCTCCCTTCCCCAATCCCATTCCGATCTGCTCTGCGATCTTGTCATCCGGCCGATCGATCGCGATGTAATCGACAAAGGCGACCGGCTCCGCGCCGACGCAGATGGTATCGTTGACGTTCATGGCGATGCAGTCGATTCCGACTGTGTCCCACCGCCCCATCGCCTCCGCGACGAGGAGCTTGGTCCCGACGCCGTCGGTGCACAGCGTCAAAGCCAAATCGCCGAAATCAACGAGCCCGGCGAACTGCCCCTTGATGTCGAGCATTCTGAATCGGCCGTCTCGTTTGTAATTGAGCTTGTTCACGAGCGACTCGATCGCCTTTGACTTCTTCCCTATGTCCACCCCGGCACGGGCGTAGGTCATCCCTTCCTTCTTCATCCTGACTCCGGTCGGTAATCCGCCCGGGATGTGAAATACTCTTCCCTCCGGACTGTCAAAAGATTTATCTGCGAGCAGCCGAGATTGGTGACGGATGTCGAAGCGCTGGCTCTCCGAGCGGCGGAGGGACTACTACTACAAGAAGGCGAAGGAGCAGGACTACCGGAGCAGGGCGGCCTTCAAGCTGAAGCAGATCGATGCAAGGTTCAGGGTCTTCAGGCCCGGCGCCTCGGTCGTCGATCTCGGAGCCGCGCCGGGCGGGTGGCTCCAGGTAGCGAAGGAGGCAGTGGGGAGGGGGAAGGTGGTCGGGGTCGATCTCCAACCGATCGAGTCGATCGAGGGCGTCGTCACGATCCGAGGCGACATCAGGTCCCAGGAGGTCGTGGACAGACTCCTCGGAGAAATCGGAGGAAGGGCGGACGTCGTCCTCTCGGACATGTCCCCCAACATCAGCGGGAGCTACTCGATGGACCATGCCAGGTCGCTCTGCGAGCACGGACTCGTGTTCGCCAGGAAGGTACTCAAGCCTGGCGGGATCATGGTCATGAAGATCTTCCAAGGGGACCTTCTGAACGAGTTCCTGGAGAGGGTGAGGGCGGAGTTCGGCGAGGTGAAGCTTCACCACCCGAAGGCATCCAGGTCCACCAGCTCCGAGATATACATCATCGCTAGGGGGTTCAAAGAGAAGCGAATCGGGACGGATTGAGAACAATCCGCGGAGCCGCTACTCATGCCCCCCCCCATCCAAAGGCGTTTCAAGATTTCTGATGGCGGTTCCTCATCCGACGCGCAGGGATTAAGAAGGTCAGGGCCGATTTAGGCATGATGATCACGTTCCTGACGGTGACATTCAGCACCGAGGGAGCGCGCCCCTCCGAGGTACTCAATGCGCTCCACAATCTCGGGTTCGAGCCCACCACAGGCAGCTACGACTGCATGTACAAGTGGCCGAGCGCCGCGACCGTCGACGATGCGATCTTCCTCGCCGACAAGGTGCACGCTACGTTGAAGGGGATGGGAGTGCTTTTCAAGCTCGAGACTGTCGGCAATGACCTATGAGGCTTTCCCGGGCGAAGGGAGGCATGTCCCTCCCTGTCGCAAGATCGTGTGCATCGGCAGAAACTATAGGGGACACATTGCCGAGATGAAGGCCAACGAACCCTCGGAGCCAGTTCTGTTCCTGAAGCCCCCGAGCTCGATGATCGGAGACGGCGAGACGATTGTCATTCCCGAAGGGATCGGCCGGGTGGATCACGAGGTGGAACTGGCCCTTATGATCGCGAAGGGAGGAAGGCGGATCGAGGTCTCAAGATCCTTGGAGCACGTGGGGTGGGTTGCGGTGTTCAACGATGTCACCGCGAGGGACATGCAGTCGGAGGCGAAGAGATCCGGGATGCCCTGGACCCTGAGCAAGGGCATCGATACCTTCTCCCCCATTTCCTTCCCCGTCCCGATTGGGGAGGTTCCCGACATTCACGATCTCGGCATCGAGCTGTCGGTGAACGGGGCGCGGAGGCAGTCAGGCAACACCTCGGAGATGATTTTCGCTCCCGAGGAGATAATCGCGTACATCTCGAGATGGATGACGCTCGAGGAGGGGGACATCATCGCCACCGGGACACCGGAGGGCGTCGGGCCTATGGTTCCAGGGGATACTGTGGAGGCGAGGATCGAGGGGGTCGGAAAGACAACGAATCCTGTTCGTTCTGCCTAGTCCCAGAACCTCTTTGTCCGGGCGTAGTTCATCTCCGCGCTCAATATGTCCCTCAGGAACTCGTCCTCGTTCTCGTAGAATCCGGAAAGAACCCTCGCCGCCGTGTCAGGACCGACCCCTCTTCCGGAGAGGGCGAGGAGGGCCTTCTTCCCGTGCTCCCTCACCAGGTTCGCATTCTTGTATATCCTCTGGATCTCCTTCCCCTCCTCCTCCGTCGGGTTCTTCTTCCTCAGCAGCTTGACATTCTCCTTGTTGAATGGGAAAAGGGCTGCGATCATCACCCCCCCGCACCTGGGGCACGCGATCCGCTTCGGGGCGTCCCGCGGCTTCGTCCTCCACTGGTTCGAGCAGTTGAGGCAGGTGAGGTGGATCGTCTCGTCCTCGAGGCGGTTCCTCAGTGCGACGAGGATCGAGTGGTCCGCGCGCTGGGGCATGATCATCTCTCTCGAGTGCTCGAGCCCGGCCCTGCCGATCGGAGAGAGAGAACCGACCTCGAATCGGATCTCTCCGTTCTCAATCCTCCTCAGCACCGCGGTCGTCCTTTCGAGGTCGAGGTCCTCCCAGAGCACCATCGCGATCGCCTCCTCGAACAGCGGCGAGTTCTCGAAGATCTCAACCAGGCGGCTGAAGTTGACCGAGCGGTAGTCCGCTCCCTTCTCGACCACGCCGAACTTCTTCGCGACGTAGATGAACCGCCATCGCAGGTAGGAGGAGGTCTTCATGACGAGCCTCACCAGGCTCTGCGCGCCCTCCGACCTTATCGATCTGAGGGTGTCGATGATCATCGAGGGCGGAATGTTCCTCGGAAGCTCGATGACGATTCTGTAGGGGTCGGTGTGCACCGAGACGCTCTCCCCCAGCCTGGCGCTGAGCAGGACCGAGAGCATTCTCGATATGGTCTCGTTCACCCGCGTCCCGAAGCAAGCGTTGAGAACGGCCATTCTCTTTCCGACGTCGAGCGTCACCAGCTCGTCCGAAGGCATCGGATGCCGGCTTTCCTGCTTTACCAGGTACTCGTTCAGCCTCGAGCCCGCATCCTCCTCGCCGGGGTAGCGCCGGAGGTCCTTGAGCCTTCTCAGCCGCCCGACCTCCTGCGCCACTTCGAACGGAACGGGGATCTCCTCCCCCACCCACGACGGGATCGATCCTATCTCCCTTACTTGTTCCACGAGAAGCTCGTCCTCCCTCACCTCCACGATTCTCCAGGTTCTGCCGCGGGTGATGAATGTGGCGTACGGCTCGGCAAACGACACGACGAAGCTCTCGTCAAGCGACCCGACGACCCCCCTGCTCCCGCTGTCCCTTATTCGGTAGGTTCTCTCGTCCGGGATCATCGACAGGTTGTCGTAGAAGTACCTCATCCCCCTGCTCGACCGTCGGAACGCATCCTGCCCGACGAAGAGCAGACCGATCTTCCCAAGCTGCTCCAGGACCGCATCGAACTCCTTCCTCGAGAGGTTGCGGAACGGATAGGAGCGGGCGGCGATCGCGTGCGCGTCCTCGATCCTCACCTCGGAGCTCATCGCCATAGCCACGAGCTGGTTCGCGAGGACAGTGAGGGGCCTCTCCCTCACGAGCGATTCCTCGAGCTCGCCGCTCAGCGCCCTCCTGGTTATCACGAGGCTCTCGGCGATCTCGTCCGGGGTAGAGGCGACGATCGCCCCTTTTGACTTCTCTCCGACGCTGTGCCCCGCCCTCCCCATCCTCTGGACGAGCCTGGTCACCTGCCTGGGCGAGTTGTACTGGATTGTGAAGTCCACCGAGCCGATGTCTATGCCGAGCTCGAGGGAAGAGGTGCAGATCAGTCCCTTGAGCTCCTCCTTCTTGAACGCGTCCTCCATCTCCACCCTGATCTCCTTCGAGAGCGAGCCGTGATGGACGCCTATCGGAAACCCCTCGTCCCATACGTGGTACCTGGCCGCCAAAGCTTCGGCGGTGTCCCGGGTGTTGACGAAGAAGAGGGTGGAACGATGGGAGGCGATCAACTCCTTCCCCCTCCTCATGCAGGCGATGAGCTGGGGGTCGCTCTGCAACGTTCCAGCGAGATCCTTGTCCTCCTCGGATACGCCTGGCCCTTGGACTGTGATTTCCATCTCCTTGATCACGTTCGCGTGGATGACCTTCACTTCTCTTCCGACGCCCGCAAGGAAGTTCGCGACCTCCTGGACCGTTCCCACGGTGGCCGACAGCCCTACTCTCTGGAACTCCCCGGCAAGGACGGAAAGGCGCTCCAGGCCGATCGCGAGCTGAGCCCCCCTCTCGTCCCCCGCGAGCTCATGGATCTCGTCCACCACCACCCATCTGACGTTGGCCAGATGCTCTCTCAGGCGCTTCCCAGTGAAGAGGACCTGGAGTGTCTCAGGCGTTGTGATAAGAATGTCCGGAGCTGTTCTCGACTGCCTGCTCCGCTCGCTTTGGGGCGTGTCCCCGTGCCTCACCGCCACGCTCACCCCGAACGAGTTTCCGAACTCCTCCAGCCTCCGGAGCATGTCCCTGTTCAGCGCTCGGAGGGGCGTGATGTAGAGGCACTTGATCCCCTTGCCCTCCGCGCGGAGGAGCATGTGGAAGATCGGGAGCATCGCCGCCTCGGTCTTGCCGATGCCGGTGGGAGCGACAAGCAGCAGATTCTCTCCTCCCAGTATGTGAGGGATGGCCTCCCTCTGAGGCCCGGTGGGCTCCCGGATGCTCTTGGCCCGCAGGACCTTCCGTATCCTTTCGTCGAGAAGCTCGAATACCATGTCCAGCAGCAACCTGGAACGATTGACTGGGAGTATATCAATCTGTCGAGGAGATGGCCGGCGGGGGATTGAGCGGTCCAGACTGATTCCCACAGAAAGGTTGAAGAATCAGGTAACCTCATATTCGTCCTAGTCCGCTTGGGGGAAATGTTGCAGATGGAACCACTGCTGATGGCGCCCGCAGAGGTGAGGCTGATAGCAGTCGCCCTCCTGATGGTCTTCGGAGCGGTGCTGGCATACTTCGGACACAGGGTGTACGAAGCCATTCTGGCGATTATCGGCGCCTTCCTCGGGTTCATCATCGGCTACACGATCGGCGTGCTGTTCAGTGGGACTCTTGCAGGGTACATACTAGGGATTCTGGGAGCGCTCTTCCTCGCCTTCGTGTTCTTCTACCTCGTCGCGACCGCGGTGGCCCTTGTGTCGGCTGCCGCGGTGTTCTTCCTGGCGAACGCCCTCGGGACGGGACCGATCATCGCCCTCATCCTCGCTGGCGCCGTCTTCGTCATAGTATTCCTCGCCTACGACAGGATCGTCATCCTCTTCACCGCGCTGGTCGGCGCGGCGATGGTCATATGGGGCCTCGACCTTCTCGATGTGCCGGCGGCTTACATCATCATCGTGTTTGTCGCCATCGTCGCCTCGGGCGTGGCCGTTCAGTGGGTGGACATGAGCCGGAAGCAGCTGCGCCCGGTCGAGTCGAGGAGCGCCGCGATGAAGATCGATGTGGCGAAGCGCTGCCCCAGCTGCGGCCAGGTGCTCACATATCTCCCCGACTACGATGCCTGGTTCTGCTACAGCTGCGGTAGATACAGCTAGCT
>DYTM01000259.1 GCA_020725985.1 Methanomassiliicoccus sp. | reverse complement strand
CCTAGCCGGCGGAATCGCGCATGATTTCAATAACATACTGACGGTGATCGAGGGCAACATCACCATAGCGAAACTCCATGTAGATCTCGACAGCGATGTCTCGGAATACCTCGACAATATGGTGAAAGCGTCGAACCGTGCGAAGACCCTGACCGCGAAACTCCTGACCTTCGCGGAAGGAGGGGGACCGGTAAGGAAGCCGTCGGACCTCCGGAAGTTGGTCCCGGAGACTGTCGGATTCGCCCTGAGCGGCTCCAACGTTGACTACTCCGTTTCGTCTGGGCAGGACCTTTGGTTCGCCGAAATTGATGAAGGTCAATTTAGCCAGGCAATCGCGAACATCGTCGCAAACGCCAAAGAAGCAATGCCCGGAGGAGGCAGAGTGGAGGTAAGGGTCGAGAACGATATCCTTGAGGAGGGTCGGGCAGTCGCGCTGCCTGAAGGGAAGTACGTCAGGATTGACGTGATAGACCATGGTATCGGCATTCCCAAGGAGGATCTGAAGAGAGTATTCGAACCCTTCTTCACGACGAAGCCGAAACATGAGGGTCTCGGGTTGGCGGTCGCGTTCTCGATCGTGAAAAAGCATGCCGGCGGGATCGACGTGGAGGCCGAGGTAGGAAAGGGCTCAAAGTTCAGGATCTTTCTGCCGGCGCTCGAGACAGTTCCTAGTCTTCCGCCCACGATCGAGCCGGAGTCCATCACCGGCAACGGCCGCGTTCTCTGGATGGACGACGACGAGATGATCCGCGAGATCGGCGGAGAGATGCTGAGTCATCTGGGCTACGCAGCTGAGTTCGCGGAGCACGGAGAGACTGCGCTGAGCATGTATCTGAACGCCTTGTCGGAAGAGAAGCCCTATGACGCCGTCATTCTGGATCTGACGGTCCCCGGAGGGATGGGGGGCAAGGAGACCATTTCGAGGCTCCTGGAAATCGATCGGAATGTCAGGGCGATCGTCTGCAGTGGATATTCCAATGATCCCGTAATGGCCGACTCCAAGGACTTCGGGTTCGCCGGAGTGCTTCCGAAGCCCTTCGGCATGATGGAACTGGGGAATATTCTGTCTTCGATGCTGTACGGCAAGAACGAGATAACGCCGCCGTCGAACGGAAGTGGCACCTCGCGTAGGCCGGGGTCCGAGGCGATAGAGATTTGAAACGATCGATCGTACTGGACGCCGCTGGCAGGTGGTTCGGGACTTCCGGTCATCTCCCCTATTAGTATTTAGCCAGGTTGTACGAATCGCCAACGCATGTTACAGAGAATCGTCATCGAGACCTTGCCGTGCCTGGAATGCGGCGCCTCGAGCAGGATCGAACACGACCACGACCTGCTCATTATTCCCGGCAAATGCTCGAGCTGCGGGAAGGTGGTCGAGTTCCGGACCGATAGCCCGCTGAGAGTCATGAAGCTACGGCTGGAAACGACGAAGCCAGTCGGTCGACAATGATTAACCCATGTTAAACTGTAGCATTATATACAGGAAAAGTTGTATTCACTCCGCAAAGCCACTCTCGGGCTCACCAGTGTTCAAGTCCTTCTTAAGGGGGGGGGGAAGAACACCAGTAACCCA
>DYTM01000033.1 GCA_020725985.1 Methanomassiliicoccus sp. | reverse complement strand
AATAGAAAACTCTATATTGGTCGATCCGACTCTCGATGAAGAAAAAGTCGCGGCCGCTCGTCTGACCGTGACGACGGACGACAACGGCGACCTGAGGGCGATGCAGAAGGGCCTCGACGGCTCACTCACGCTCGAGCAGGTCCGGAAGGTCATCGAGACCTCCCAGAGACTCGGCAAGGAGCTGAGGAAGCTGGTCGGGTGAGGATATGGCGAAGAGAACGGACAAGGCAGGGAGCTCGGGCAGATTCGGTGCTAGGTACGGGGTCAAGGTCAGGAAGCTGATCAGGGACATCGAGAAGAACAAGAACGCCCCGTACGAGTGCCCCGACTGCCACCATTTGAGCGTGCGACGGAGGAGCTCCGGGATCTGGGAGTGCCGGCACTGCGAGGCGAAGTTCGCTGCGGGCTCCTACTCCCCCACGATAAAGAAGATCATGTCGGAGGAGGTAGGAGCGAGGAAGGAAGCGCCGCGGGGAGGAGCCTGAGATGTACAAGTGCGGGAAGTGCAACAAGCCGATACACTCGAACGTCAACACAGTTGGCATCCAGTGCGAGGCGTGCGGGTCCAAGATCTTCTACAAGGAACGGCCGAACGTGAAGAAGGTCACCAAGTCAAAGTAGGACCGGTATCCGGATGCACAGTGCCACCCTCACATTCCTCTCCCCGAAAGCCGAGGTCGTCCACGGTGCAATCTCCCCAGAGGTGGGGAGGGAGATCCCAAGGACGAGGGTGGAATCCCTCGCCAGGCCCGGGGAGTTCGTCCTCAGCATAGAGGCGGCGGACCTCTCGGCTCTGAGGGCGGCCATAAACTCCTACCTGCGATGGATCAAAGTCGCGGAAGACATCACAATGTCGGTTGGTGAATGACATGGATGAGATAAGTCCAAAGCTTCAGAATCAGATAGCGCAATTCCAGCAGCTGCAACAGCAGCTGCAGGCGGTTCTCACGCAGAAATTCCAGATGGAGGCGCAATTGAGGGAGATGGAGCGCACGGTGGAGGAACTGAACAAATCCACCGACGAGGTGCCGATCTACAAGAGCGTGGGATCCCTCCTCATCAGGGCGAAGGACAAGGAGAGCGTGCTTAAGGAGATCGAGGACGACAAGGAGACCCTCGAGATCCGCGTGAAGACGCTCGATCGCCAGGAGAAGGGGCTCCGCGAGCGCTACCAGAGCCTTCAGGATCAGATATCGAAGGCGCTCGGAAGCGCGAAGCCGGAAGGCGCCGGGTAGTCCTCTCCGAATCCTCTTCTTCACTGATTTCCTCTCTTCTTGCCGAAAGAGCGAACAGAGCGTACCAATGAAGCCCCTGGGCGACGGGGCTTCTCGAAAGGTGGATATATGCCGAAGACGTTCGTCGCAAATCAGATGCTCGGCCCGATTGCGCAGAGGCTTAGAACCGGGAGGAAGATCGTACTTCTGCACGGAAACGCCGACCCCGACGCCCTCGGCTGCGCTTTTGCGATAGATGCGCTCTTTCCCGAGGTGACGATCGTCGCGCCAGGTGGACTGGACAGGATCTCGAAGGTCATCGCTATCAAGCTCGGAGTCGCGGTGGAGGAGGGCGCGGATGTGGAGAATTTCGACCTCGCGATCGTCGTCGATACTTCCTCGCCAGACCAGCTCGCTCCGCTGTCCCGGCTGCCGAGGGACTGCATCGTCATCGACCATCACGCAAGGTCGGATCGCTGGTCGGATTGTACCTACTACTGTGATGACTCCAAGCGGAGCTGCGCCGAGATCATATACGAGATGCTCAGGGATTCGGGCGAGAGCTTGACGAAGGAAGTCGGGCTCGCCCTGATGGCGGGGATGCTGACGGACAGCGGGCACCTGAGCCACGCCACCCCCTCCCTTCTGCGGAGCTTCGCGGAGATCATGGAGGTCACGGGACTCAACATGGACGAGGTGCTCGGCCTTATTGATCTGGAGCCGGACGTTTCTGAGAGGATATCGCAGCTGAAGGGCGCTCAGAGGCTCAGGTTCGAGCGCACTAACGGATACATCGTCGCCGTGTCCCACGGCAGCGCGTTCGAGAGCTCTGTGTGCAAGTCGCTGATCGGCCTCGGAGCGGACGTGGCCTTCGTCGGGTCCCAGAGGGACGAGTCCTTCCGGGTCAGCGGCAGGGCAAGGCCGGACGTGGTCCGGAAGGGCCTCCATCTGGGGAAGCTCCTCGAAGACATCGGGACCGAGACGTCCAATGACGGGGGCGGCCACGGCGGGGCCGCGGGCCTGGTGGGGATCGGGGACATCGAGGCGATACTCAACATCTGCATGCAGAGGGTGCTGGACTTCCTGAAGGGCGTCGAGCAGAAGTCGAAGGAGAAGGACTGATCGTCGGGCTCATTGAGAAATGACTTCCCTCATCTCCGCAAGGCTTCTCGGATTCCTATCGAAGTAGTTTCTCGCCGGCGTTAGGACCTCTACGAGCGCTTCGGCCGTCCCGTTCTTCAAGTCCATCGCATGCAGCTGGCCGGAGGCGTACGCTGACTCAAGCTCCTCGTAGCTGGAAAAGCTTACGTCCCCGCCGTACTTCTTCGGCCTCTCGATCTTCATGCGCTCGAGCTTCTCAAAAAGCACAAGCTTGCACACCGAAAGAACGGGGTTTCCTTGAACCTCGGGGGGGCAGAACGCCTTCCCTACCTTCCTCCTTATCTCGTCCGGGGAATCGTGGATCATGATACCGGCGTCCGGGTCGCTCTTGGACATCTTCGAGGCGACCGGGTCCATCCTGTCCCCTCCGCGCAGCCCGGGTAGGAGGGGTGTGTGGAGCGCGACCGGCTTCTTCCATCCGAGCCTGTCCGCCGCCTCCCTCGCGAGCATGTGCGCCCGCCTCTGATCGATGCCAGCGTATGCGACATCAAGATCCATCTGGAATATGTCGGCCGCCTGCATCAGCGGGTAGAGGGTCTTGGAGGAGTCAATCTCCGCCTCATCCTCCTGTCTCCCCATAATAGTCAGCGCCCTCTTGATTCTGGTCAGGGTAGATGCCTTCCCGATCTTGATGACCTTCTCCCAGTACGAGATGTCGTCCATCAGCTCCGAGGCGAGCCGGAATCTCACCTTGTCCCTATCGATTCCGAGGGCCTCGAAGCAGTCCTCCATGTATCTGGCGCAGATCCTTATGTTGTCGATGTTCCCGCCGAGCTTGTCGTTGATGTACGCGTGCCAGTCAGCGAAGAAGACTGTGAAATCGAATCCGGCGTCGACGAAGTCCCGGACCTTGGCAGCGCACACCATCCAGCCGATGTGGACGAGACCGGAAGGCTCGAAGCCTATGTACCCCTTCGGCCTGCTCTCCCTGGCCAAGAGGGCGGTCAGCTCCTCCGCCGTGACGATTTCCTCGGCGTTCCTCGCAAGAAGATCGAACCGTCGCTCAGGGTCCATAGAACTCAGAGCGGAATCCTCTGGCGGTTATTAAATCCTTGTGCAGTAGACATGGTCTTCGTCTCAAGCGGCCAGGATCTCGAACGCCATGAAATACCACAGATCGAATGACTCGAAGACCCACACCTGAGGGATATCGCTTGCAGGAGTCAACCGCCCGCGGTGATCGGGAAGACCGAGATCACATCGCCGTCCTTTATCTCGGTCCGGAGACCCTGCAGATGCCGGATGTTTCGCCCGTTCACAAGGATGTAGAGAAGGTCGGACAGCTCGCGCCCCTTCGGATAGAGCAGCTTAGAGACCTTGTCCCCGTATCTTCCGACGAGAGCTTCCAGGAAGTCCTGGACTGTCTTGCCAGCTGTCTCGATCTTCGCCTCCGTCTCGCCGATGGAGGAGTCGATGTGCCCGAACGTCTTGAACGTGACTGCGGTCATTAGCGAGCCTTCAATCCCACGGTGCGGCTTATAGCTTTTTCGCCACATCCTCGGCCGCGACATTCACGATGTCCATGACCATCGAGGTCGGGGGGCAGTAGGCGTTCTCGAAGCCCGAGACGAACTCCTCGATCGTCGTCCCCTTGATGATCGCGGCAGTCACCCAGTTCACGCGGCCCGTGATTTCCTCTCCTCCGACCATCTGCGATCCGAGGATCTTGTGGGTGTCCTTGTCCGCGAGGATCTTGACGGTGATCTTCTTCCCGCCGGGGTAGTACCTCGCCCGCGTCAGCCCGGTCGCCTTGCCCTCGACGACACTGATGCCGTAGTACTCCGCGAGACCCTTGGACAGTCCCGTTCCCCCGGCTTCAATATCCCCTATCCTGCTGATGAACGCACTGAGCACGCCTGGGTAGAAGGCGTATCCTCCGGCGGCGTTGATACCGGCCACCCTTCCCTGCCGGACCGCGCTGGACCCGAGCTGGCTCATCGTGGGCCCGGGTGCCGCGGCGCTCTCCACCATGATGACATCGCCCGCAAGATAAACATCCTTGACCAGGCGTCCCTTCTTGTAAGGCTGGAGGGTCGGACTAACCCTGACCGCACCGAGGGCCCCGATGTCCAATCCCATCATGTTCGGGATCTCGAGATTGGCCCTGACGCCGGTGGACATGATGACGAAGTCGCATGGATACTCGTTGTTGCCCGCGACCACCTTCTCCACCTTCCCGCTCCCCTTGATCGACCCGATTGGGATATTCAGTACGAACTTGATGCCCTGCTGCTCGCAGTACTCCTGGACCATGGCCGCCATGTCCGAGTCGAATATCCTCGGAATCACCTGGGGAAACATTTCGATGACTGTCACGTCCAGTCCGGCATGCTTCAGGGCCACGGCCATCTCCAGACCGATGACTCCGGCACCGGCGACGACGACGGACTTCGCGCCCTTCATCGCCTTCTGTATCGCCTTCCCGTCATTGATGTTCCTGACTGTGAAGACGCCCGGAAGATTCGCTCCCTCGACTGGGGGGATGAATACCGTGCCGCCAGTCGCCACGATTATCGAATCGTAGGGGTGCTCTTTCCCGTCAGCGGTCGTCACTGTCTTCTTGTCCATGTTGACGCCGGTGACCTTCGTCTTGATGTGGACCGCGATGTTCCTTTCCTTCTTGTAGAAGTCGGGGCCGTGCATCACTATCGATTCGAAGTTCTTGATCTTGCCTTCCAGAACGAAGGGGATCGCACACGGAGAGTACGCGATGTACTCGTCCTCAGTGAAAACCGTGACCTCAGCATCATTGCTGTGTTCCCTTGCCGTCGAGGCGGCGGTCATCCCGGCCGCGCCGCTGCCAATGACAATGATTTTCTTCGCCATCAGGACCAACCCTGTTTCGGGGAAATCGCCACGTATGTATTAATAAATTTCCAACCGCGGCCAGAGTCCGAGATGCAATCAGATTTGTCCCCGAAGGCGCGGTTGGAGAGGAAGACCTTCTCCCTTCGTTATTCGCCCTCCCCGTAGCGAAAAGACTTCAAACCCTACCGCATTCGTAGTTCAAAGGAATGCGAAAGATGAGAGCGGAAGAGAAACGGAAGCCTGTGTCGGTCTGGAAGGAATCGGATGTTATCGAAGGAAGGAAGGTGCCTGCCTTCGTCGCCATCCTCCGAACCGTTGGCTGCTGGTGGTCCCGACAGAGGGGCTGTCTCATGTGCGGATACAACCTGGCAAGCGACGCAGGCATAGGCCTCGAGGACCTAAGGGCTCAGCTTGAGACGGCAAAGGAAAGGTATGACGGGGAGAACTTCGTCAAGATCTACACCTCCGGCAGCTTCCTTGACGCCCGTGAGATCCCGATGGAGTTACGGGAGGAAGTGGTCGATGCCTTCGGGGAGGCTGAGAGGATCCTCTTCGAGAGCCGCCCGGAATTCGTTACCGAGGAGAATATCCAGGACCTCAAGGATCGAAGGATTTCGGTCGCGATGGGATTGGAGAGCGGGACCGACCGGGTGCTGAGGGATTGCGTAAGAAAAGGATTCACAACGGCGGACTACGAAAGAGCCGCATTCCTTCTCAGAGCGAAAGGCATCCCGCTCAGGACCTATCTTCTTCTGAAGCCCCCGTTCCTGACCGAGAGGGAGGCTATCGAGGACGCGAGGCGATCCATAGCATACGCCTCACCATACTCAGAAAGCGTTTCGGTGAACCCGGTGAACGTCCAGAAGGAAACGGTCCTGGAGGGCCTCTGGCGCAGGGGAGACTACAGACCGCCATGGCTCTGGTCGCTTGCGGAGGTCCTGAAGGAGGGGAAGGGACTCGAGGGGACGAGATTGTTCTCGTCCCCGAGCGGAGGTGGCACCCCGAGGGGCGTGCACAATTGCCTCGATTGCGACAGGGGATTTCTCGAGGCGATCGAACGGTTCACCTTCAGCCAGGATGAAAGGGAGTTCGAGGGTCTCGATTGCCGCTGTCGTCTCGAATGGAAAGCGCTCGTTGAGGTCCAGGACGCGATGGCCACCTCCGTCGATGTCGGGAGGTATCTGAGCTCAGGCCTGGACTTGGAATAACCATTGAATAGGTCGCCGTCGTTTACTCGTCACGAGGACGAGACCGGAGAGTCGAAAGTCATGGAATATGAATTGAAAAGGGGAAGATACCGGGAGCTCCAGGAAGGCGAACTGAGGCAGATCGTCGAAGAGGTATTCGGGAACGTTCGGGAGGAGGGGCAATCGCTCGTTGCCTCCTTCGGGGCGCTCACGAGGCTCGAGACGAAATTGATCGACAAGTCCACCCTACTTGTGAACACGACAAGCGATCCGAGCGTGGCGCAGGAGATCGGGCTGGAGACGATCAAGAGGTACAACATCTTCCTGGAGAAGGCCACCGGACTCACCTCGAAGGAGCGGAGGAACAGGCTTCAGAAGAAGGCGAAGGAAGGCAAGCTCTGAAGGCTACCTTTGCCACTCGTTTCACTTTCCTCAGTTCTGGCCGCAACCTCTTCCTGCAGCGGAAGAAGGTCCGGAATCCTGCCTGAAATACGCCAACGCGGTTCGACAACCGCATAGCTTAAATACGAATACCATCATGCAAGGGAACGCTGAACGCGCTGAGGACGTTCGACCAGACGCCTTGGGCAATGCGATGAGCAACCCTATGTCCCGCCCTTACATGTTTTGGGCGGTGAAAACGGTGTCACGGTCGAGGGTACCAACCTCAAGAATGGTGAGAAGCGAGCGTTAGCGGAAGAGAGTGGATTCTCTCACCTCCAGAAGAGGGAGAATCATGTCGAACAAACGACGTCCAAAGAAGGGTTCAATGGCATATTCGCCGAGAAAGAGAGCGCAGCGTCCGGTCCCAAGGCTCGATGCCTGGCCGGAGATCAGCGAGGGCCCGCGTATTCAGGGATTCGCCGGCTACAAGGCTGGCATGACCCATGCATTCCTTGTCGACTATCGACCGTCGAGCAACACCTCCGGGCAGGAGGTCCAGATTCCCGTCACGGTCCTCGAGGTGCCGCCGATGAAGGTGGCGGCCGTCAGGATGTACGAGAACACGAGATATGGTCTCAAGACGACAGGAGAGGTCTGGGCGAGCGGACTGGATGCGGAGCTGGCAAGGGTTCTGCCGGTCCCGAAGAACTACGACTCGAAGAAGGCCTGGGAGAAATACGACGGCTCGAACGTCGACGACGTGAGGCTCCTTGTGTACACCCAACCCAAGCTGGTCAGCGGGATCCCGAAGAAAGCCTGCGACCTGATGGAGGTTCGCGTGGGCGGAGGGATCATCACCGACAGGATCAGCTACGCCAAGTCAATTCTCGGCAAGGAAGTCAAGATCACCGATTTCGCCAAGGAGGGGACGATGATAGACGTCTCCGCGATCACGAAGGGCAAGGGGTTCCAGGGTGCCGTGAAGAGATGGGGAATCAAGCTCCTCTCCCACAAGAACAGCAAGCACCGCAGGCTCCTCGGGACGCTCGGTCCCAAAAGACCCGGGTATGTAAGACCGACGGTGCCCCAGGCAGGCCAGGTCGGCTATCATCAGAGGACCGAGTTCAACAAGAGGATTCTGAAGATCGGGGACAACGGGGGCGATGTCACCCCGAAGGGAGGGTTCCTCCAGTACGGGACTGTGGGAAACGCCTACGTTCTTATCCATGGATCAGTCCCCGGTCCGACCAAGAGACTCATAAGGCTCAGGGATCCGGTAAGAAGGGCGGGTGTGGAGCTCAAGGACGCCCCCGCGATCACGTACGTTTCGACCGAATCGAAGCAGGGGGCGTAGACATGGCTGATGGTAAGATCAACGTTTACTCATTGAAGGGGAAGGTCGTCGGGAGCGTGGAGCTTCCGCCGGCTTTCTCGACCGACTTCAGGCCCGACCTCATCCGAAAGGCCGTTTCCGCGATGGAGGCGAACAAGCGCCAGCCCTACGGTGCGTCGAAGACGGCCGGCATGAGGCATGCGGTCTCTACCTGGGGCAAGGGCAGAGGGGTCGCCAGGGTCCAGAGGCTGAGCCAGGGCGCGAAGGGCGCTCAGTCCCCCGGCACCGTCGGAGGGCGAAGAGCCCATCCTCCGTACGCCGAACGCGACTGGTCGAAGAAGATGAACAAGAAGGAAGGGGCGAAGGCACGGCTCTCGGCGCTTGGTGCCCTCGCGGACGGGGAGAAGGTCCGGAACCGAGGCCACTGGTTCAGCGAGGAGCTGACTGTTCCCGTCGTCGTCGAGGACGACATCGAGAAGCTGTCGAGGACCCAGGAGGTCGTTGAGGTCCTTGAGAGCATAGGGATCGGGGCTGACGTGACGAGGGCGACTGACGGAAAGAAGGTACGGGCCGGCAGGGGCAAGATGCGCGGAAGGAAGTACAGAACCCCGAAGAGCATCTTGATCGTCGTTTCGGACAAGGAGGCGCCCCTCTTCGAAGGCGCTGGAAATCTGCCCGGAGTGGACATCGTCGCGGCGGAGAGCGTCAACATCGGCGTGCTCGCACCTGGTGGGGATGCCGGGAGGCTTGCCATGTTCTCGGAGTCCGCCCTCAAGAAGATAGGAGAGTGGTAGGAAATGGCGAGAGACGTTCTTCTTCATCCTTACGTTACTGAGAAAACAATGAACCAGATGACCGGGAGTCCGACCCAGGACTTCAAGGACGGGAACAAGATCGAGTTCATCGTCCTGAGGAGCGCGACGAAGAAGGAGATCAAGGAGGCGTTCGAGGCGCGCTTCGAGGTCAAGGTGGACAAAGTCTGGACAAAGATCGACAGGGAAGGGAAGCATGCGATCGTCAAGCTCGCCGAGGGGTACTCGGCGGAGGACGTCGGAATGAGGATCGGGGTGTTCTGAGGGGATTTGAATGGGCAAGAATCTAAGACAGCAGAGACGCGGACGAGGAGGGTCTCAGTATAGATCCCCGAGCCACCGGCATCTGGGGGACATCAAGCTCCCGAAGGTGAACGACGGCGCAGGGAAGATTGTCGACATAACGCATGCACCGGGCAGGACTGGTCCCTTAGCCGAGGTTGACTTCGCAGGTGACGTCGTCAGGATGATAGCGGCCGAAGGCATGTACGTCGGACAGGATGTCTACGTCGGGGGGTCCGGGGCGATCGTCTCAGGGAACGTGATGCCACTGGCCAGAATCCCTGAGGGGACGCTGATCTACAACATAGAATCGCGACCGGGAGACGGCGGCAAGTTCGTCCGGAGCTCGGGAAACGCGGCGACGGTCGTCAGCAGAGGGGCGAAGGTCGTCGTCCTCATGCCGTCCGGCGCGCTCAGGAATTTCGACCCCAGGTGCAGGGCGTCGATCGGCGTCGTCGCCGGAGGGGGGCACAAGGAGAAGCCGTTCGGCAAGATAGGATCGAAGTTTCACGCTTACAGGAGCAAGAGCAAAGCTTACTTCAAGGTTCGAGGCGTCGCAATGAACCCGGTCGACCATCCCCATGGCGGCGGGTCTCATCAGCACGTGGGCAAGCCGAGCACAGTCGGTCGGAATGCACCGCCCGGAAGGAAAGTCGGACGGCTTTCGCCCCAGAGGAAGAAGGAGAGAAGGTGATTGAATGGCTGAGGAGAAGCTGACTGGAACAAAGGCCTCACGAAGGAAGCAGAGGAAGAAGAAGGGAGCGATTCAGTCCAGGCGGAAGAAGGAGTTCACATACCGCGGTTACACCCTTGAGGAGCTTTTGGCAATGCCGTTTGACGAGGTTCTTTCTCTCATGCCTTCCAGGGCGAGGCGCACGTTGGTCCGCGGTTTGAACGAGGAACAGAGGACCTGCTTCGAGAAGATCAGGTCCGGGGAACACGACATCGTCAGGACCCACAGGAGGGACATGCCCATCATTCCCGAGATCGTGGGCAAGAAGGT
>DYTM01000032.1 GCA_020725985.1 Methanomassiliicoccus sp. | reverse complement strand
AGAGGAATCGCTCCGGCTCGCATACAAGAAGCTCAACCTCCTTGGGGCGATGACGAGGCACGACATCCTCAACCACATCACTGTGATGAGGGCCTACGAGGAGCTGTTGACCGGGGAGTTGAAGGACCCGAAGCAGCTGAAGTACCTTGAGAAGATAAGGATCGCGAGCGAGAGGATCCAGCGGCAGCTCGACTTCACCCGTGACTACGAGAAGATGGGGGCGAGGGAGCCGGAGTGGATCGACGTGGGAAAGGTTCTGACGAGGGCCGCCACGATATTGGATATGGACAAGATACCGCTCAGGATCGAGTTCGGCCGTCTCGAGATCCACGCCGATCCGCTCGTAGAGAAGACATTCTACAACCTCCTCGAGAACTCCCTGAGGCACGGGGGGAGAGTCACCGGCATCAAGGTCTCTATCAGGGACTCTGGCGAAGGAATCACGCTGACCTTCGAGGACGACGGCGTTGGGATATCCTCGGAGAACAAGAAGCACATCTTCGAGTACGGGTTCGGGAAGGGAGGCGGCCATGGCCTCTACTTCGCCCGTGAGGTCCTTGGGTTGACCGGCATGACGATAGGCGAGTCCGGGGAGCCTGGAAATGGGGCGAGGTTCGAGATCTTCATTCCGGAGGGGCGGTACCGAATCGAAGGATAGATTAGCCGTACCCGTTTGATATCTTGTGTTCCCCCGAATTCGTCGCTCCCAAGGGAAGCGGGGGTGATCGCAACGGAGATCATCCCCCTCAGTCCCTTCAGCGGTCCGAATTGAAGAAGTACCATCCCCCCGTCTGCGACGATCGCCCGCGGGATCATCCACCAAGCAGAACTGTGACGAAGACGATGGCAGCCCCGATGAGAACCATCGTCGCGCCAGCCTTCAGCCTGTTCTTGTTTGTGTATTTCGCCGTTTCGTAGCCTATCGCGAAGAGCATGACGATTGCGATGAGATTCGATGCCCTGATCGCCAGACCGAGATCGTTCACGAGGAAGAAGGGAACAAGCAGCGGAAGCACCGAGACGAACACGAGGAGGAAGCATGCTATCGCGCCGTAGACGTCGTCCCTCGTTACCCTTGGCTCCTCCGGGGAAGAGGCGGCCGCGCTCATCAGCACGTCCTCGTAGATGTGTTTCTTTCTCTCATCGTCCAAAACAGAGATCATGGTGGCGTCGAGGTCCTCCTCTATGGCTCTCACAGCCGTATCCCGATCCTTGGCTGAGCGGATCGAGGCGACAAGTCTCGAGTGCCTTCCCCTCTCGAGCACGCTGGTGAGAACGTACATGACGCCATCCACGATGCCCCAGGCCGCATTCGCTCCCAGGGCCCCGACGATCAGGACCGCCCGTGAACCTTCGCCATCGGCGAGGGCGATGCTCAGCGTGCTCGTGACCGTCAGGACCATGATCAGTCCGAACATCACCTCCGAGAGCCTCTCGGACGGTGACAGGTATTTCTCCGCGAATCGGCCAAGCAAGTGCAGTCTGTGCTCTTTCATCAGCTAATCGGAATCTGACTTCCCGCTACTTAGCAGAATCGCCCAGTCGGGCCTCAGCCCCTGCTGATCTCGGCCACCGAGATCGCCTTGTCTATCTCCTTCTTCAGATTGTCCGGAATTCCGCGGATCCCGACGTCAAGGAAGCCCCTGACGATGATTCCGACTGCCTCCTCCTCGCTCAAGCCCCTGGCCATGATGTACTCGACCTGATCCTTTGCGATCTTCCCCACCGCCGCCTCGTGCGTCATCTCCACGTCCGGAACGGTGGCCTCGAGCTCGGGAATGGCCAGTTGAATCCCTCCTTCCTTCAGGATGAGGCCCTTGCACTCGAGATGCGCCTTCACTCCCGGCGCCTCTCCGACCAATCTCCCCCTGGCAATCGCCTTTCCCCCGGTGGTGATGCTCCTCGAGACGATTTCCGCCCTCGCCTGCGGGGCCGACAGGATGACCCTCGACCCGATGTCGAGCTCCGCCCCCGGATGGGCGATCGCGACGGTGTTGAACCTGCCGAACGAGTCCCTTCCCTCGAGCCTCGCCGTCGGATACATCTGGATCGTCCGGACGGGCTTGAGGCAAACGTAGTTGTTGATGTAAGCTCCCCCGCTCCCTACGATGACGGTGGTTCGAGGTCTCACCCCTATCTGCTCCGCCCAGTTGTGGATCATCGTGAAGGTGAGCTTCCCCCGGTCCTTGATGTAGAATTCGGAGATGCCGAGGTGGAGAGCCTTCTCGACGCCGGATTTGGCCGCGCACCCTGTGACCACCTCAAGCTCCGCATCCTCCTCGACGATGACTATATTGTGAACGGTCTGCGCCGCATTCCTGCTTCCCAGAAGGAGGCAGGTCTGGACCGGCAGCCTCGTCCTCTTCCCCGCAGGTGCGCGGATGAAGTATCCGTCCGCGTTCTCGAGGAAGGTAGTGGCGGTGTACTTGTCCGCGTCCGGGGGAACGGCTTTCCAATAGTAGTCCTTGAGCCAGTCGTGCTTGCGCAAGGCCTGCTGGGTCGAAAGAACTTCGACGTCCTCCTTCCGCGAGCTGTGGACGACGGCGTTGTCCATGAGAAGGAAGCTCCCGGACCTCCCCTCCCCCGTCGGCACCACACCCGAGTTGAGGAGGGTGCTCTTCAGATCCTCCCCGAGGTCCTCGAGGCTCTCGGCGGCCGGAGCCTCCCTCGGGGCGATGTCGAACTTCTCGACCTCGATGTCCTCTCCGTAGGCGGCGCGCTTCCGCCTCGCCTCCTCAGCCCTCTTCCTCAAGCTACCTGAAGGATCTTGCATTTGACGCATTCCTCGTACCCCTTCCTCCTGATCTCTTGCAGGAGCTCCCTGGGATTGCCGGAGCAGGAGATGGTCCCGTTGCACATCACGTATGCCCGATCAGCCTCGACGTAGTCGAGGATCTGCCCGGTGTGGGTGATGATGAGGGCGGACTTCCCGTCCATCGACTTCTTCCCCGCGCATCCTATCCTGCCGACAAGGAGGTCCTTGACCGCGCCTCCCACCCTCTCGATGCTCTCCAGGTCCACGCCAGATTCAGGCTCGTCGAGGAGATACAGGCACGGGTTCTGGGCCGAAAGCTGAAGCAGCTCGGACCGCTTGATCTCCCCCCCGGAGAAGCCCACGTTGACGTCCCTGCCGAGGAACTCGTTCATCTGGAGCGGCTTTGCCAGGTCCCCCGGGGTGACGCCTCCCCTTCCGGCGACTCGGACGAGGTCCTCGAGCTTCACCCCCACGAGGTTCGGCGGCCTTTGCATGAGGATGCCTATCCCCCTCTTCGCCCTCTCGTGCACCGGCAGATCGGTGATGTCCTCCCCCATGAACACGATTCTTCCTTCCTTCACCCTGTAGTCGCTGAACCCCATGATTGTCATGAGGAGGGAGGACTTCCCTGACCCGTTCGGGCCGAAGAGGACGCTTGTGAATCCTGCGAGGACGCTCATGTTCACGTTCCTCAGCACCGTTTTGCCGCCGATCTCCACGGTCAGATTCTCAATCTCCAGCATCGTGTTCCCGCTCCGATTCGGACACGTGCCGCGGAGACTTAAGGGTATCGGAACCCAGGCCGGACGGGAACTTGCGTGGTCGGTCTGACATGGGAGGGTTGATAGGCACCCCGCAGAAGGCAGCTGGACCCGCTTCATCGAACTCCTTTTATCGGGATACGGCCATTGGGGGCATCAGCGCCGCTGCAGAGGGATGGGAGCATAGCTTCGGAAGATCAACAGCGTCAGAACGACGAGAGCAAGCGCTCAAGGCACAACGCGCTCAAATTCATCATCCTCCTGGGGGTCATCAGCCTCTTCGCCGACATGACCTATGAGGGAGCGAGAAGCATCACTGGACCCTATCTTGCTCTCCTCGGAGCCGGCGCCACCGCGGTCGCCCTCATCGTCGGATTCGGGGAGCTCATTGGATATACCCCCCGCCTGCTGACCGGGAGCATCACCGATAGGACCGGCCGCTACTGGGCCCTGATGTTCCTCGGTTACGGCATCAACCTCTTCGCTGTTCCTTTCCTCGCCTTCACCGGGGACTGGACCACCGCGGCGGTCCTGATAATCATCGAGCGCGCCGGGAAGGCCATACGGGCGCCGGCGAGGGACGCCATGCTCTCTCACGCCGCGATGGAAATGGGGAGGGGATGGACGTTCGGGCTGCATGAGGCCCTGAGCTCGATCGGGGCGATGCTCGGTCCTGTGGCGGTGGCCGTGGTCATCATCGTGCAGGGCGGGTATCAACTTGGGTTTCTCGTCCTCTTCTTCCCCGCGCTCGTGTCGATGATCGTCCTCGTGTTTGCATGGAAGCACTACCCCCGACCGAGGGAGATGGAGGCGGTGAAGGTGGATCCGGAGAAGAAGAAGCTCCCGAAGGTCTTCTGGATCTACGTGTGCGGCGCCGCGCTGGTGGCCGCGGGCTATGCGGACTTCCCGTTCGTCGCCTACCACTTCGAGAAGGTCGCCTCAGTCCCGTCTATCTGGATTCCCATATTCTACGCTATGGCGAACGGAGTGGACGCGCTCGGCGCCCTGTTCTTCGGGCGGCTGTACGATGCCCGGGGAATGAAGATCCTCATAGGGGTCACCTTTGTTTCCGCATTCTTCGCCCCGCTCGTTTTCATGAGCGACTTCACGCTCGCGTTCATCGGGATGGCGCTCTGGGGCTTGGGGATGGGGTCGCAGGAGTCGCTCATGAGGGCGGTCGTCGCCGAGATCGTCCCGGTCAACAGGAGGGGCGCCGCCTACGGCATATTCAGCGTCGCATTCGGCGCATTCTGGTTCCTCGGGACGGCGCTCATCGGCATCCTCTATGTCTTCTCGATCCCCGCGGTCATCATCTTTTCGTTCGGTGCGCAGATTGCCGCGGTCCTCGTCTTCTTCTCAGTGAAGAAGAGGATGGCCTCGCGAAACACCCCCCCAGGAATTCGTCAGGAGGATCGATCTGGATGTTGAGCCTATCCCGTGTCCGAAGGCTCACTCAAGGAGGGCAAGGCTGGCGATGAGCAGCACCCCGACCGCGATCGCCGCCATCTGCAAGATCGATTTCCTGACGTCTAGCTCCTTGTGCATCTCCGGCACTAGATCGCTTCCGGCAATGTAAATGAACCCCCCGGCCGCGAGGGGAAGCATGATCGCCGAATAGTCCGCCACTGATTCCCCGATAAGAAGCGAGATGACCGCCCCGGCGATGGCGAGGGAGGCCGCAAGGAAATTGAAGAGGAGGGCCTTCCATTTGGTGAATCCCGCGTAGACGAGGACGCCGAAATCCCCTATCTCCTGGGGGATTTCGTGCAGGATGATCGCAATTGTGGTTGCGAGACCGATCTCGAAGCTCACCAGGTAAGATACTCCTATCAACACGCCGTCGATCAAGTTGTGCACACCGTCCGAGACGATATTGATGTAACCGACCGGTTTGACGCAGATCTCCTTGAACTCACAGCTATGCTCGTGCCTCCAGTGCAGGAACTTCTCGAGGGCGAAGAAGGCGAAGATGCCGGCTATGACGAACAAGGAGACATCCAGCGTCGTCTCGGATATCTCGAAGGATTCCGGGATGAGATGAATGAACGCGTCCGCGAAAAGGCCTCCGACCGCAAGCCCGACGAGGATGAAAACCGAAGCCTTCAGCACCCGGTCGCTCAGCATGAGGAAGAATATGCCGATGACCGATATCGCGCTGACGAAAATCACGCTGGCAATCGAGTACAACCATGCTGACATGTAGTCTCCCTGGTAATTTCGCCGACGAAGTGCCTGCGCAGTATTTGGAGTAGATGGCGTATCAACTTTGTGGCCGCCGGCCGGAGCATGGAAGATTTAACTATCATGCGCCGATACACCAATCCACAATCATCCGCCTGTGTTCGTATGTGCGACGAGAAAGATTCTCGGGAGGGTGCCTCTGTCCTGGTCGTCGGGGGCGGTGTCGCCGGCATGACCGCAGCTCTCGCTGTCGCCGATGCCGGAGTCAGGGTCCACCTGGTCGAAAAGCAGCCGGAGCTCGGTGGGGTGGTCAGGAGGTTGCACGCGCTCTTTCCGTCGATGGAGTCCCCCGCACCCCTGATTGGATCCCTTGTTGAGCGAGTGACAAACAACGACCGAATCGTTGTCCACACCCGCGCCGAGATTACGGAGGTCAAAGGAGCCTTTCCCGAGTTCACGGTCATAATCACCGATTCCGAAGGAGGTCGCCCTCCGAAGGAGTTGACCGAGGCTTCGATCATATTGGCAACTGGTCTCGAAACGATCGACCCCTCAATGATTCCGGAGTTCGGCTACGGCAGGTACAGGGAAGTTATCACCTCGCTCGAGTTCGAGGACATTCTTGCCGATGCGGAAAGGGGAGGAGCGACGCTCTCCCGCAGGACTGACGGGAAGCCCGTGAAGACTCTTGTCTTCATCCAGTGCGTTGGATCGAGGGTGGAGAAGAGAGGCGTCCCTTACTGCAGCGCGGTCTGCTGCATGGGGGCGATAAAGAACTCGATCCTCGTCAAGGAGAGACATCCGGAGATCGACGTCTTCGTCCTCTACATCGACATCAGGGCTCAGGGAAAGGGGTGCGAGGAACTGTACAAGAGGGCGAGGAAGGCGGGAGTGAAGTTCATCCGGGGGCAGCCCTCGCTCGTCGTGAGAAGAAGCGGATCGGACCGCCTCCTCGTCTGCGGGGAGAACACCCTTCTCAGGGAGCTGTATGAGATTCCGGCTGACATGGTCGTTCTGAGCGTCGGATTGACTCAATCTCGGAGGAACGAGGATTTGCTGAGAATGCTTGGAGTCCCCTTGACAGGAGAGCGTCTGGCCAAGGGGATTGGTCCTCATAGGGATCCCTTCGTCTCTCCCGTTCCAGGCGTGTTTCTGGCCGGGACCATGGAGTCCCCCAAGGACGTGAGGGACACGATAACCCAGGCAGAGGCGGCCGCGCTCGCCTCCCTTCGCGCCGCCCGGTCCCGCGAGCGGATCCTCTGAATCAGTTGCAGGTGAACGGACTCCGCGCTAGAAAGGCCGCCTTCGATATCGGACTAGCGGAATCTCCTGAGGATCGAGGCGAACTCCTCCTCGCCCAGCAGGCCCTTCTTCCTGATTGACGCATTCTTGACCTCGAGGAGGATCTTCCTTGCAGCCTCGTCGTCCAGGTTCATCCCGAGCTTCTCCGCCCAGTACTGTATCGATGGCAGGCCGCTCTTCTTCCCGAGCACGATGCTCGGCCCTCCCTGTCCCACCATCTCCCAATGGTAGGGGAACATGGTCAGCGCCTTCTTTTTCTTCTCGAGCGTCTTCCACCAGCCCGCGACGATGCCCGACTCGACCGTGTAAAGCTCGTCCCCGACGATGGGCTTGTTCGGCGCCCTCTCCACCCCGCTCGCCTTCTCCACCTCGTTCGATAGCTCCTTGAACCTCGAGAAGTCGAGGTCGATCTTCTGGCCGTAAAGAACGCGGAGGCACATCGCCGTCTCCTCGAACGAGGCGTTCCCCGACCGCTCCCCCAGACCGTTCACCGTGGTGTGGACGACCTCCGCCCCGGCCTTGACCGCCGCGAGGGTGTTTGCGACCGCGAGTCCGAAGTCGTTGTGCGTGTGCACCTCGATCGGGACCTTGAACGCCTTCTTGAGCATCGTCACTATCTCCGCAGTCCCTTCGGGCGTGAGGACCCCGAATGTGTCGACGACGTTCAGCGCGTCCATGTGTCCCTCATCCGCGACCGCCTTGATGATCTCCAAGGCCCATTCGCTGTCCGCCCTGGAGAGGTCGATGCAGAAGAACGAGACGAAGAGGCCATGGTCGTGCGCGTAAGCTGTCGCCTCAACGGCGAGCTTCTTCGCCTTCTCCTCCGACCACTCGTACGCGTCCTCGATGAGCTGCCCGCTCGACGGGACCTCCATTATCACCCCGTCCACTCCGCAGTCGACCGACGTCTCAACATCGTCCTTCATGCAGCGGGTGAAGGCGAACACCTCCGCTTCCAGGCCGGCGCTTGCGAGCATCTTCACCGCCTTCTTGTCATCCGCCGAGACAAGGGGCATGCCTCCCTCGATCCTATCCATGCCGATCTCGCTCATGAGGGTGCCGATCCTGAGCTTCTCGTCGCTTCTGAAAACGACCCCCGGCTGCTGCTCTCCGTCCCTGAACGTGGTGTCGTGGAACCTGATCTTCTTCGGGAACTTGATCTCCTTCATGAAGTTGTAGTGGCTTACCCAGTAGTCGTCCGCCTTCCACTTCATTCTCAGCCCTCTGAAGGGGGTAACCGAGTCGACATGTAAAAAGGCTATGCATTCCCCCCTTCCCATTTGTCGGCAGACGGTGCCAGATGCTCCCCTCGGAAGGATTATAGCGCCGGCATCCGTTCGGGTCCGGCATGCAGAAGGGATCGGTGAATCATCAGAGAGACCATTGGGATGCGACCTATGAGGCGACGCTCGACTTCTTCGGACACGAGCCGAGCGAGTTCGGGAAAGGCGCGATGAGGACCTTCCAGGCGAACGGGGCGAAGAAGATCCTTGAGCTGGGATGCGGCCAGGGCAGGGACACCATCATGTTCCTCAAGCATGGATTCGAGGTCGTCGCCCTCGATTACTCGGAAGCGGCGATCAGGCACCTCCTCGAACAGGCGAAGGAAGCTGGGACTCGAGAAGAAGCTGGTGGCGAAGGTGCATGATGCGAGGGAGGGCATTCCGGTCGAGGACGGAGCGGTGGACGGTGTATTCTCGCACATGTTCTTCACGATGCATCTGAACGAGAAGGAGCTGTCCCACATCTTCCATGAATGCTTGCGGGCGCTGAGGTCCGGCGGTCTGAACATTTACTCGGTACGGAACATAAACGATCCGCATTACGGCGAAGGAGTGCATCACGGCGAGGACATGTGGGAGAATTCGCTCAAGTTCGTCGTCCACTTCTTCTCGCTTGAGAAGGTGGAGCGGCTGGCGAAGGGGTACGACCTGCAGTACACGAGGGAGTTCGACGATCCCTCGGGGCCGTTCGTGAAGAAGCTGTACGAGGTCGTCCTGATGAAGCCATAGGAATGATCGCCCCCGTCTCTACCTCCGAAGCGCTGAAGGCCTAGCGGGTCTGTGAGCTTGCGTCAACGAGAGCGACGCCCCAGTCCTTGTTGGAGAGGGCGTGCTGGTGCATGTAGGTCCCGATGGTCCTCTTCTTCAGGAGGCCGTCGTTCTTTCCGTCGATGCCCGTGCCTCTTCTGACCTGATACGCGAACGGACCTGACGGAGTCGGGATGAGACGCGAGTAGTGGAACTCGTGCCCCCTGATCTCCCCCTCGGGGAAGAGGAAGTTCTGCTTTGTGCCGACTGCATTGACATAGGCCAGTCCCTGTCTTTCCTTCGTCAGCTCCGCCAGATGAGGGAATACCCCCGCCATGTCGTATCGCCTCTCCCCGTCCGAAATGGCGTCGCAAAGGGTCATGAGGCCCCCGCATTCCGCGTAGACGACCTTTCCGTTCTCCGAAGCTGACCGAATGCCATCGAGGAAGCGCTTGTTCTCCGATATCTCCCTCGCATAGACCTCAGGATACCCGCCGCCGAGGTAGTAGGCGTCCGCTTCGGGAAGGGGGTCGCCCTCTACCGGTCTGAATCTGACGATCTCCCCTCCGGCGGCCTCGATCGACTCGAGGTTCTCAGGGTAGTAGAAGGAGTAGGCTTTGTCCGTCGGGACGGCGATCCGCGTTCTTCTTCCCTCGCGGCTTCTAAATGGCGAGTCGGTCGGGAAGGTCGTTTCCCCACCCCTCTCTGCGATCTCCAGGCATCTATCCAGATCGACCCCACCTGCAAGATCGCCTATCGCTCTCACAGTCTCTTCGGCACTCTCCTGTTCGGGGATCGTGACGAGTCCGAGATGCCTCTCCGGCAATCTCTCGGCCTTCCTTTCCACGACGCCGACGACCTCGGTCTTCGTGAGGGATTCGACCGCCTCGACCGCCTTCCTCCTGTGCCGCTCCCCGCTCACCTGGTTGAGTATGACGCCCTCGATCCTCACCTCGGGATCGAGCATCTTGAATCCCAGAACATGCGCCGCGGCGCTCTTGGCCAGGCTCCTGGCATTGAGGACGAGTATGACCGGCGCGTCAAGTAGTTTCGCGATCTCCGCAGTGCTGCCGACGTCCCCCGTCGAGGTAAGGCCGTCATACAGCCCTCGCACTCCTTCGATGACGGCGATGTCCGCGTCCCGCGTCGCCCATCCGAAGA
>DYTM01000031.1:9205-10211 GCA_020725985.1 Methanomassiliicoccus sp. | reverse complement strand
GGAATGATCGCCGAGGACTCCCTGTCGGACGAGGAGGGATTCAACAGCAACTATGAACTGAGCAAGTACGAGGGCGATATTCTCGTCAAGGCGTCGAGACCGGACCTGCCGATCTCGGTCTTCAGGCCGGGGATGGTCGTCGGGGACTCCCGGACAGGGGAGATCAAGACCTTCAACACTCTCTACTTCCCCCTCCGCCTGTACCTCGCCGGCAAGCGCCGATTCCTGCCCCTAGACCCCTCGCTCAAAGTCAACATGGTGCCAGTGGACTACGTTTCAGAGGCGATCGTCCGCCTCACCTTCGATCCCCGAGCCGAGGGACTGAACTTCCATCTCACCGCACCGGAGTCCTCCCAGCCCACGCTGCGGGACTTCGTCGAGTTCGTGAGGAAATGGGCCAGGGAGAACATGGATCTTCGTCTCCCGAAGCCCTTCTTCGTCCCGATACCGCACTCGAGAAAAGGAAGAGTGAGGGCAGAAGGCCCTGCCGCAGGGGAGGAGCGGTCGGAGGACTCGTTTGCCGTGCTGAGACCTTACTTCTACGAGCGCAGGGAGTATCAGAGGGAGAACGTCGACGGGCTCCTCGGCCCCTACGATCTCAAGTGGGAGGAGTTCCTGCCGAAGCTCCTTGAGTTTGCCGTTTACACGGGATTCATGCACAGATCGGAGAGGACTGTGCACGAGCAGATGCTGTTCCGGCTGAAGAGCAGGAGAAGACCTGTCACCTTTTTCGACATCGTTCAGGGGAAAGTGGTAGAGAAAGGATCGGCAGAGATGCGTGGGGACGTACTCCGAGCCTTGAACGCGCTGACAAAGTTGGGCGTCAGGAGAGGGGATAGGGTGGCGATCGTCGGCCGCAACAGCACAAGATGCCTTGCAGTGGACATCGCAATAGGCCTCGTCGGAGCCATCTCCGTCCCTCTCTACTATACAAGCCCACCTGCGGATATCGACGATATCGTCAGGGTGAGCGGATCGGAGCTGCTTTTCGTCGGCGATCTTCTTT
>DYTM01000031.1:0-9143 GCA_020725985.1 Methanomassiliicoccus sp. | reverse complement strand
CCGAGGATTCTCGGCAGAGTTGATGAGTTGAAAGCGCGACCGAAGATCGTGTCGATGTGTGTCGAGGATGGCTCTGCGGCAACTTCGCCACAGATCATCCAGTGGAAAGACTTCCTTGAGATGGGAGGCGAGGAGGAAGATGAGATCGCTTCCCCCGCAGAATTCGGAGACCTGGCGACGATCAGGTACACCTCCGGGACCACCGGCCGTCCGAGAGGGGTCACTTTCAGACACGACCAGCTTAGGTACATGGCCGAATCCCTCGCCTCCCTGCCTCCCTGGGAGGCAAGGAGCAGCGAGGTGAGGTACCTCTCCTTCCTGCCGATGAACCATGTCGTCGAGGGCATCCTGGGAACCTACTCCCCCTACTATGCGCCCGCGCCGCTCAAGCTCTACTTCCTCGAGGACTTCAGGGATCTGCAGAAGGCCCTGCCTGTTGCCAGGCCCTCGATCTTCTTCTCCGTTCCAAGGTTCTACGAGAAGGTATGGGAGGGGTTCGCGGAGAGCGGACCGGGGAGAAGCTACCTCACCTCGAAAGGGGTAAGGCGAAGAATCATGCGCCGGCTCGTGAGGCGTTCCCTTCTGAGGCGGATCGGTCTGGACGGCTGCCGTCAGCTCATCGCGGGCTCCGCCCCCTCGAGCGATCAAGTCCTTGAGGGCTTCAGAGAACTTGGCATCGAAATTCACAATGCATACGGTCTCACGGAGGCGCCGCTCGTCACGCTGAACCGCCTGGGTAGGAACAGGCTGGGGACTGTCGGCGAGCCGTTGCCGAAGACCGAGGTGAAAGCGGGCCCGGAGGGCGACATCCTAGTGAAGGGACCTCAGGTCACCGCCGGGTACTTCGGGAAGGAGGAGAGTCCCTTCCAGGACGGCTGGCTGTTAACGGGGGATATCGGCTACGTGACCGACGAGGGCAGCCTCGTCATCAGTGGGAGGAGGAAGGAGGTCATCAAGACCTCCTACGGGAAGCTGATCCACCCGATAAGGGTGGAGGCGATGCTGAGGGACATACCTGGCGTGATGGAGGCGATGCTCGTCGGGGACAATCGCCCCTTCTGCACCGCTTTTATCTGGGTGGACGATCTGCATAGGGATAGGGATGCGATGGAGGCCATCGATCGTGCCGTTCTTGAATCGAATGAGAGGCTGTCGAATCCCGAGCGCCCCAGGCGGTGGGCCATTATGGAGCACGATCTCACGATAGAAGGGGGAGATCTCACGGCCAACCTGAAACTGAAGAGGAGCGGGATTTCCAGGAGGTTGGCCGAGGTGGAAAACTTCCTGTACGGAGGAGGGGAGATGCCGAAAGTAGTCCTTCACACAGGGGAGGTGAAGGAAGGATGAACTTCAAGCTTTGGCTCGCGGCTCGATGGATGCCGAGGTCCATCCTCTTCAGAGAGCTCGACAGGGTCGCATCTCTCACGACCCGGGCACTCGACTCGCTCCTCATCGCGTACGCGCCGGACGAACTTGCGACGATCAGACAGTCGGACATGCCGCTAGTGGGGAGCATCGATGCGAGAAGAAGGGCGATGGCCATGGCCCACAATGCGAGGGTGGCCGCCCTCGTGAAGGCGCTCGGGCACGAGAGGGCGGTGAGCGTCGGCAGGGAGATTATGTTCGCAACCGGCAGGGAGCTCGGAGAAGAGGCGAAGCTGCGCCTTGGAGTCGGCGATAGCAGAGGGGATCTGCTCAATGCTGCGAAAGTACTGTACAAAGTCCTCGGGATCGAGTTCAGGATACGGTGGAATGGGGACAGCGCGATCATGGAGGTGAACCGGTGCTCCCTGGCGGAGCACTACACTCCGGAGGCATGCCTCATTCTCAGCGGCGCGGACGAGGGGGTGGTGCACGGCCTGAATCCTGCGATGAGCATGGTGTTCGAGGAGAGAATCACCGATGGAGCGCAGAGGTGCATCGCGCGCCTGAGAATGGATGTCGAGAGGAAGGGGTGATTGGCTGAAGGTCATAGTCGTCGGGACGGGTGCGGGGGGCGCGACCGCCGCCAGGGAGCTTGTGGCGAAGGGAGCGGACGTCGTCGTCCTGGAGGCAGGGAGGCCATTCAAGCCTCTGACCCGGAAGATCCAGTGGACGGATTCGCTTCGGAGGACTGGCCTGCTGGGCAGCGAGAGGACGATCTCGCGCCTGTTCCCCCACATGCAAACGACGAGATCCAAGGAGCTTCTGCTCGTTCGGGGGATGACTACCGGCGGTTCGACGACGATCTCCTGCGGAAACATGGTTCGGGCGGAGAGGGGGCTGAGGGAGATCGGCCTCGACCTGTCCGAAGAGTTCGGAGAGCTGGAAAGACTCATCGGGATATCGACGATTCCCCGGGACAGATGGCGCCCTATCACTGCGAGGATGTTCGATGCAGCCGAACGCCTCGGCCTCGACCCTCGGCCGACGCCGAAGGCTGTCGATTCCGCGAAATGCGTCTCCTGCGGGCTGTGCGAAGTGGGTTGCGCGAGCGGGGCGAGATGGGATTCGAGAAGGTTTCTTCAGCAGGTCGTGAAAGGAGGGGGGACTGTCAGGACCGAGTCCCCGGTGGCGAAGGTGGTTGTCGAGGACAAAAGGGTCACGGAGGTGATCGTCGACAGGAAAGGATCGATCGAGCGATACAAGGCCGATGTGGTGGTGCTCGCGGCCGGGGGAATCGGAACGGCCCAGATCCTCAGGTCCTCGGGGCTGCCGGCCAGCGAGACGCTCTGGGCGGACATCGTTCTGACCATGGGCGGTCGGCTCGAGGGCGCAAGGCAGCTCGAGGAGCAGCCGATGGCCTGGTACGCTCAAAGGGAGCACTACATCCTTTCGCCGTACATTGATATCCTCTCTCACTGGTTTCACAAGCCGTGGAGGAAAGTCCCGATCGGGGACAGGGTCGGAATGATGGTCAAGCTTCAGGACGCGGCGAATGGTTCTGTGACTGAGAAGGGGGAGGTGTTGAAGAGGCTGACAGTCGAGGACATGGAGCGGCTCGACGCGGGCATGGCTTTGACGAAGGAGGTGATGGAGTCCGCTGGAGCAAAGGGTCCGTTCGTCGAGGGGATGCTGAACGGAGGCCATCTCGGCGGCACCGTTCCGCTGCGGAGGGAGGAGGTGGAATCGATGCACCCCTCATCGCTTCCGGCGAACTTGTACGTCGCTGATCTCTCGCTCGTCCCGAGGTCCCAGGGGCTGCCGACGATGCTCGTCACTGCCGCCCTTGCGCTGAGGGTGTCGAGGAAGATCGCGAGGGCTCAGGAGCAGCATTGACGGAGTTGAAGAGCGAGGCCGCCTGCGCAGAGCGCTGACACTCCAAGCCAAGAACTCACTGATGGCGACCGGCCGATTGAAGAGCAAGAGTGCTCAGGCAACCTTGAGAACCGCGGCGCCTTCTATCTTGGACTTCTTCATCATCACGAGAGCCTGATTTGCCTCCTCAAGGGGAAAGATCTCAACTTCAGTCCTTATAAGGATTTCACTGGCTAGCTTGAGAAATCGCTCTGCATCTTCCCGGGTCACGTTTGCCACACTGACGATCCTCCTTTCATGCCAGAGGAGATTGTACGGGATCTCCGGAATCGGGGACATGTGAATCGCGTTTATCGCCAGTGTGCCGGCCCTGTCAAGAACCCCGAGGGCCTTCTTCACGATCCACCCAGCTGGGGCGAAGATTATGGCACTTTCGGCCTTCTCCGGTGGTTCGCCGTCAAGGCCTCCTTCCCACTTGGATCCCAGTTCCCTCGCCAACCTCCGATGCTCCTCACTCCGAGTGAACACGTACACGCTGCATTCCATTGCCGCCGCAATCTGGATCACGATATGCGCGGAGGCACCGAAGCCAAAAAGGGCCAGTTTCCCACCAGGCTTGATGCCGCTCATCCGAAAGGACCGATAGCCTATCACTCCCGCACAGAGCAGCGGCGCGGCGTTCTCGTCTGAGAAGACCGATGGAATGGGATATGAGAAATCTTCATTGACGACCATGAACTCCTCATATCCCCCGTTCGCATGAAGACCAGTGAATCTCGCCTCCTCGCAGAGGTTCTCCAGTCCCGACCGGCAGAACCTACATCGGCCGCAGGACGAGTAGAGCCAGGCTACTCCGACCCTGTCTCCTTCATCAAAACGCCGACAACCCTTCCCGAGCTTGTCAACTATCCCGACGATCTCATGCCCGGGGACGATCGGGAGCTTCGGTATGGGTAAGTCCCCCTCGACGGTATGGAGATCTGTGTGACAGACCCCGCACGTCCGGATCTTGATCCTGATCTCGCCCTCGCCCGGCTCCGGAATAGGCAAGTCTACAGACTTCAGAGGCGCGTCCTCGACTGGTTTGACCTCGCTCAGTAGCATGGCCCTGATTCAATCACCTGCATCTTTGCTCACATGACCGTACGCGGGTGAGGCTAGGTATTCTTTTCGACTCGCATAGATACAATGACAATCGAATTGACAAATGGCCGAGGAGTTGTTATTATTGACGTCGGCGGTCTCTGCGACTTGCGGACCCACCAGATAGGTTATTAGGTTGAGAGGAGTTGCCAATGATAATATATGCGGACCCTCACTCGCTCCAAGAAGAATCACATCAAGGAATTCAGGGCGACTGCTGGAAGAATGGCCGATCGAATCGAGAAGGTCGATGGAGTGATCGGCATGATCTTTCTAGGAGGATTAGCAAGGGAGTATGCTGACCGCTACTCGGACATAGACATCACTGTCTTCGTTCGCAAAAGGGATGCAGACCTGGTCAAGAGGATGAGGGCGATCGTCGGGGAAGAAGAGGCGATTTCGGGCTTCGAAGCGGACCTCGAGATCCACGAGGTCGAGGAGTTCGAGGAAAGGGAGTGGACGGAGATGGACCGATGGGAACTCGGCAATGCCGAGATCGTCTACGATCCCGAAGGAAGAATCAAGAGGTTGATGGAGAAGGGACTAACCGTTCCGGAGGATTTCTGGATTGACAGGATTGCGGCGTGCTACACCTATCTATCGTGGTACTGCTGTCCTCGGAAAGGGCTGCCAACGGTTGCGGAGATTTGTATGGAGAGAGGAGACCCTGTCTCGGCTCACCATTGCGTCTCCTATTCCATCGACCTGTTCATGGATCTGCTCTTTGCAATCAACCGGAAGTTCGTTCCCCCTCCGAAATGGAAGGTATCGTATTGCAGAGAACTCGATTGGATTCCGAAGGACTTCGATTCGAAGCTGAGGAAAGCGATGATCATCTCCAACATGACTTCGGAGCAACTAGCCCAGAGATTGAAAGCACTGAAGAGCATGTGGAGAGAAGTGGTTCAAAGGATTCAGAAAACAACGGGATTAGACGATGACGGTTTGACGAGGCGCTTCGTGGAGAGAACCCTATGTCAGTCCGAGATTGTCTGAGCAAAGGAACGCCCTGCTAGAATTGAGTGTGATTGCTGAACGAGAGAAGGCACTCCCTTGTTCCATTTGAAGATCTAGATCACTAGACCATTGCCAGAAGGAATGGTAATTCGACGATACCATAGCCTAAGAGAATCCCGGAAATGATGGGCTGAGAATCATTATGATTGAGAACGCACTCAATATGAAGTTGAACACTGCGGCAATTCCCACCATCCTTGACGTTATCTTCCTCTCCGCAGAGCCGCCAACAGTTTGCGAATCCCATACCATCAACATAGTTGAGGACCAGATGGCTACAATCGAGAGCACGAAAGGAGTTGCCTGCCAGATTGCTGAGAAAACATACAGGACGTCAGAGACTATGAGAAGTTTCACTGCAACTCCAACCACGAACAGAATGACCCCGGACGTGAAGAGAATCCTTGAGGCCCTCCAACGCGGAAACGCCGAACCAAGACGCGTGGCCTTGAACCTCCTTAGCGATAGCATAAGTGAAATCCCACTCAGAAAGAGGAGAATCACGCCTATGCTCAAGACAAGAATTATGAGAATCTCAGGTAGACCAAGTCCTTGAGGAATCACACTCGCGTCCAATTCGATGCCACCATTTGACCTCTCCATTCAGTGCGATTCATTGTATGTTCTTCTAGGATTCTCTGTGATACTTGAGGATTTCGGCAGTCGATTGATGATTTGTCAGTCCGGGATCTGGGTGAATCAAGAACGATATGAACGACTTGTCATTCCCCCGTATAGAACAAGGGATGAGGCATTGTTGATGGGGCCATGAAGTCAATTCGTTCCTCTCCTGGCCATGCAGAACTGTCAGTGAGATCGTGCTCGGTTCTCCGGAATTTTCGTCAGCCCGATCAGAATTCCGCTACCCTACGGCCCCAACCACCTAGTCGAATGCGAGCGGATTCGTCTGGATATGGCAGAAGTGGACCGGGCGAAGACAAGATTCGCAAAATCTAGACATCTATGGAATCGGTTCAATTAAAAAGAAACTGCATCGAGGGCGTCGAAACCTCTTCCATTTTTCTTATTTCATCTTCCGTATCCTCTCCCTCCTTCCGAACTGAACGTTGCACCTTCCTGACAATCACACTCCAAGGATTGCCATGAAGAGAAAAGAGATTGTTGCGAGATTCTCGCTCGGTCTTTGCCGGCGGGATGCAGGCTGATCTCTGCCAGAGGCTAGATGGGCACCACGACTCTCCATGGACAGCTCTTCTATACGATGATGCTCGCGTTCGCCGAGTGCGAGGGGGGATAGGAAAGCGGGCGTCCGAGGGCATACGGCGACGAATAGGGCAAGGCGCGAAGTGGAAAGGCTCGAGGAAGGACGTCGACGTCGGCCTCGCGGTCGATCTCCTGCGATCAGGGAAGGCGAGGAGCATATCGGACGCCGCCGGGCAACCAGGCGTCTCGAGGGTGACGATCCTCGATCACTCGAGGAGGAAGCGCATCGACCTGCGGATTGTCAGAAAACCTATCCCCTCGAACGAAGGCGGTCGTTCAAATACCTCCGAGCCCGAGGAGGTTGACAGATTGGAAGTCTCAAACCGACAGAAGAGAGGAGGACCAGCTAGCACATGAAAGAAGGGGAGACGCGAATATTGAGGGTGGACATCCCCTCCGATCTTGCGAACCTCCTTGACCAGTGGAAGCTCCTCAAGGGAGAAAAGAAGAGTAATCTAGTCGTGATGTCCTCCGATCCTATATGAAGGGGCTTGCCGGGTCCAAGTAGCTCACCGATCGCTGAAGAGATGGGCGATCGGTCTGTGCCCCCTCTCCCATCCTGACAGACAATTCAAGGATTTGAATATGAATTGGCAATTGCCAGATACAAGCTGATGATCGCGATCAGCCAGGGACTCGGATCATCCTGTCTCAGAACCAGAATTCTGAACTCGGCACTCACCGAAAGGCTTCGGCGATTGTCAAACTCCGTAATCGCCAACTTCCTCGAATGTTCGTCGGCAAACACATATCTAGATCCATAGGCCGGATTTGAAACAACATAGACTCTTCCACCAGCCAGCGTGAATCTTGTCGGCAGATAGTCGACACTATTGATCACCCCGATGCATGATCCCGACTTGGTGTATGACACCTTGGCTTCACTCCATAGATTCTTCCTGATTTCGATGGATTCTCCATCGAACCACCCTTCGAAAAGAAGGGTGAAGAAGCGTTTGGATTTGAGGGCTGCGACGAGCCGATCATCACGATACAGTTCCCAATTGTGCCAGAGAATAGCTCTAAATCTACAGTCCAGGACTTCGTTTCCTGATTCGTACGGTACGACCATGCTCGATCACTCGCACCTAGGCATTCCCTGCTAATCATACCTCCTTTCGTATTGCTCCGTCAGCCACGTGACGCCCCAATTCATCGACTGTTTCATCGGTGCATTGTAGAGACGGCTAACTGTAACCAGGCCTGCCGACGCCAATCCTTTGCCCAGTTTCTCGGCGCCTTCCTCAGAAAACCGTTCGAACCCTTCATAGATTCCCTCCTTCGTCGCAGTGGGTGCGGTCTTCATTGACCCAAGATGACCAGTGAGCTTTCCTACTAGATGATCGTATGCACTCCCTTGTGAGCTGATCTTGATCAGGAGCCAGTTCGCGTGTGCCATGAATGTGCAGCGTTTTCCGCACTAAGCTCGTCGCGCTCGGTTACGCCTTCTGCGAAATATGCGCTGACGCATCGAGATGTCTCGGACAGGAGAAACGTCCGCCCGATACTCCGCATTGTACGACACATACCTGAGGGCATTGTCGGTGAAGATAGACTTCGGGAGCTTTTCGAGCAGGAACTTGCAGAGGTAATCGAAATTGACCAAGTACTCGTGGATATCCATCCTCGCTCCCGGATTTCTCAGAAGGAGCCAATGGCCGCTCGTTGCACCTTCTGCATAGATAACATCCTCATCCACCTTGTCGATCGAGGTCCTCCACCACAGCTTCTTTCGTCTCTCTGCCTTGCCGAGAACGATTTCCTCGATCCATTCCGGGGTGACCAGGAAGAACCTTCTCGCGTTCGGTACTTCCAGAAGAATCAAAGCCAAGCTGGATATGATGATCACTGCGATTGCCATGATGATTATCAAGGACTGCAACTCGTTTCCGGTATTGCCAGCGGAGGTGTAGCTGAGGATTGCGAAGAAGCTGAAGAACCCATAGAGGCAAGGAGAGATCTCCCTGATCTCCATTTCATGCCACATTATGAAATGCTCCCGATCGTGCTGCTCGGCGTGCAATCGTCCGAGGCTTTCGGAGAGACGGCGGAGGTGAGCGCGATGCATGCCGAGGGAATAGACTATGACGACTGCGTTGAACGCGATCAGAGCGACGATGAAGAGATAGTCCGTCGGTTCCATTTCACTGCACCATTGTTTCTCTCAGTATTCATACATACCTCGATCGGTGCTTCCCCACCCTTTCATTCCTTCGTTCAATCCGCGGCTTGAGAACTTCGAGACGAACTCCTTAGCCCACGACGAAGGCTTCCAGGGCTCAGGGAGTTTCAACGGTGCGGGCACTCTGAGAACGGGGGGGACATTCTCCCACCGTGCATACGAGCTATCTATCGCCTTGGTGACCTCTCGTCCAGCCAGCTTCCCACCGACATACTTGTCCCATTGCCCAAGGATTTTTCCTGGGCCAACCTTGCCTGCGAAACGGCCTCCTGCCACCGAGGTGATGCCACCAATCAGCGCATTAGTGGCCAGACGACCCAGATCGACACTCTCTTCGTTC
>DYTM01000258.1 GCA_020725985.1 Methanomassiliicoccus sp. | reverse complement strand
GAACTCGGCCCTCTGCACCATTCAGAGGTATCTCGTGAATCGATTTCTCTCGTCGACGAGGATGATCTTCGGCTTGACCGGAGCGTCCGAGATCTCGAAGGCCATGACGATGACCCTATCCCCTTTCCTGACGAGGTGCGCCGCAGAGCCGTTCACCTCGACCATTCCCGAACCCGCTTCGCCAACGACGACATATGTCTCGAACCGCGCCCCGTTGTCGAGGTCCGACACAAGAACCCGCTCTCCTGGCCATATGTCCGCCTTCTCAAGCAACTCCTCGTCGATGCTGATGCTTCCTATGTAGTCGGGGTCCGTGCCCGTCACGGTCGCCCTGTGAATCTTCCCCCTGAGGAGCTGCCGCATACGGGGCCGATTGAGAATGGGGGTTCAATAAGTTTTCCCCTCAGAGACGGAAGCTGCGAGCATCCTCATTCCCTGTCTATCGGGTCGAACCGAGTTTCGAGGAACTCCCCCGCCGTTCCGCGCCTTATTTATATGGCGCCCCGCAATCAGGCGCCTAGTGAGTCAATGACCTCGAGAGTGAATGTCGACATGCCCCTGTGCTCCCACAAGACAATGATCGAGGCGGAGGACCGGGGAGACGGCACCGTCACGGTCAGGATTCGTTCCTCATGCGAGCATGCCCAGCACTATGCCGAGTTGCTCGATTCCGTGACGATGGACGACCTCTGCGAGATCAGGGGCTCGAAGATACTCGATCTCGCCTCGGAGGCGAGGATAACCCCGACTTGTCTCATCCCCGCGGGAGTGTACAACGCCTGTTGGTTGGAGACCGGGATGATTTCAAAGAATCTCGTCAAGACAATGAGCTCGATCTGCGTCCACTTCCTTGAGTGACCGCCCCGCCTAGAACTGTATTTATCGCCGCTCCACCCATATCGGTTTCTGTGTCCACTGGACGGCGATCTGTGAAAAGGGTCCTACCAGCCCTGCTCGCGACCGCCTTTCTTCTTCTCCCTTCGGCGTCGGCGCTCTCGGTGGAAGGAGCAGAAGCGGATCTCAATTCCTCGCCGGAGTACTCCACAATCGTCGTCACATTCCAGGAACCCTTCATCGTGGACAGGGGCTCATCCAAATCCATAGTCATGGAAGGACTACTTCAGACGGGAGCGGTTGGAGAGCCGCTACTGCCGTTCAAGACGCTGAAGATCCTCCTTCCACCTGGTAGGTCCTTGGCTGGATATGAGGTGAGGACTGCCCGAGCTGTTCCCCAGGGCGCGGTACAGGGGATCGAGTTCGGTCGTCAGCCCTCGGCTCTCGACCCCTCCCTGTCGCTTGGCTCCGTGATCACCTCATTCGGGCCCCCCTCATCACCTGCGGTAAGATTCCCAGAGTCTCAGGTCGAGTTCGAGGGTATCAAGATCCTGGACGGCCTGAGGATAGCGGTGTTCAAGGCCATGCCGGTGGCGTATGAGACCTTGAGTAGCGAAGTCACTTTCTTCCCCTCGATCACGATTGTCCTGAAGCTTCTTCCTGATGCTCTGGCTCAGGTCTGAACTCGTCCAGATCTCGATGCCATCAGGAAGAGGGTCGACAATCCTGACCAGGTTGACACTTATGATCGGGCGCAGGACACAGAACTGAACGGAGGCGCCAGCGGGGTCCTCGGGGAA
>DYTM01000257.1 GCA_020725985.1 Methanomassiliicoccus sp. | reverse complement strand
GGGGTCATTCCAAGGAGCGAGTTCGAGCGCCAGAAGGAGATGCTGACGAAGGCGACGGAGCTCGAAAGGAGAAAGGGAATGACGAGCAAGGCGTACCTGAAGCCACACAGAGGAGCCACGAAGCTCCGGGTAGCGAGGAAGATCGTCGAGACGCTCAAAGACGGGGGGAAGGTGGCAGTCGTCCTGAACGCGAAGAAAGAGACGGCGTTCAGATTCGCGGACGTCCTGAGAGCGGTCGAATATGCGAGGCAGAAGGTCGGAGGCAGCGCGGTCTACGTCGCCAACGCCGACCCTGAGATAGGTTTGCCGAGGATAAGGAGATACTCCGAGAGCATCCTCCGAGATCTGAAGGAGGCAGGGGTGGGGGTCGATCTCCTCACCGGAGGATTGGACGAGTATCCGGTGGCCGGGGAGAGGGCATCGTCCTTCTTGAAAGGCATCGGCCCGGACCTGCGGGTCATCTGTGGCCTTCCGCATGCAATTCCGGACCTGGGCAAGGGCGACATCCTCGTCACCGACCAGCCGCGGGAGCTCAGGAACTTCTTGGACGAGGGGTTCGAGTTCTCGGTGGGGGAGATCTCGACGCACTCCGCGCTCATGGGAGCGACGGGGGTGGTGGACTCGGAACTCGGGGACACGATAAGGGAAGTAGTCGACGGAGAGGCGCGATGAAGCAGATCGCCATCTACGGGAAGGGAGGAATCGGCAAGTCGACCGTGTCAGCGAACATCGCCGCCTCATACGCGGAAATGGGACTGATCACCTGGTACATTGGATGCGATCCGAAGGCGGACGGGAGCATGACCTTGCTCGGAGGGAGGAGGGTCGGGACCTTCCTCGAACAGCTGAGGGCGGAGGCGAAGGGCGAGGTCGTTGCCACGGGATTCAAAGGGGTCAGGTGCGTCGAGACCGGAGGTCCGATCGGCGGGGTAGGATGCGCCGGCAGGGGGATCATCGTCGCTGTCCAGGCGCTTGACAAGGATCACTTCACCGACGATATCGATATCATCATTTACGACGTGCCGGGGGACGTGGTCTGCGGGGGCTTCGCTGCCCCGCTCAGGGAGCGGTTCGCGGACGAGGTCTACATCGTCACGAGCGGGGAGTACCTCGCTCTGTACGCCGCAAACAACATCGCTCGGGGCCTCGAGAACCTCAAGGTCAACCTGGGGGGCATTGTTTGCAACTCGAGGGAGGTGGAAGGGGAGGCGGAGATCGTCGCCGACTTCGCGCGCAGGATCGGCAGTCAGATGATCGGCTTCGTGCCGAGGAGCCCGGTGGTGAGGGAGTGCGAGAACAGGGGGAAGACCGTCATTGAATGCGCTCCGGCCAGCGCGCAGGCCGATGCCTACAGAGCGTTGGCGAAGGCGATACTGAACAACAGGAAGCTGGGCGTGCCCGCTCCGATCGACCCGGATGAGATTCGCAGGATGCTGAGGGAGAGGGGAGGATGAGCGTGAGGAGGGTGGTGATAGCCGGCGCCGGGAGCGGCGTGGGCAAGACGACCATCGCCGCCGGCATCATGTCCCTTCTCTCCAAGAGATACAGGGTTCAGGGGTTCAAGGTGGGACCGGACTTCATCGATCCGATGTTCCACGCCGCGGCGACCGGCCGCCCGTCGAGGAACCTCGACTCGTTCATGCT
>DYTM01000256.1 GCA_020725985.1 Methanomassiliicoccus sp. | reverse complement strand
GCACAGATTCGGATGCCCGATATCCCAGCCACGCGGAGGGATCCATCTGAGCCAGGCCGGTAAGATCGTAGTCATGATTCCCGCCCTCAACGAGGAGAAATGCATCGGGAGCGTGATTGATGACGTCCCGACGGCTGCCCTGAACTCAATGGGGTACGACGTGGACGTGATCGTCATCGACGGCCATTCCACTGACAGAACGCTCGGCATAGCGCGTGAGAAAGGTGCGAGGATTTACATCCAACAGGGGAATGGTAAGGGCAGCGGAATGAGGCAGATATTCTCCCTTCGCAATCCTCAGGAGGTTGTCATTAGGACTCTGTCGCTAACAGCCGGCATCGACGCGGAACTCGGCGCCCTCAGGGTCCTTCTCGACTCGAGATACGTCATCATGCTCGACGGTGACGGAACCTATCCCGCGAGTAGCATACCGGATTTAGTCAAGGCGCTGGAGAGGGGGTACGATGTGGTCAGCGGCTCCCGGTTCATGGGAAGTATCGAGGAGGGAGCCATGACCAGACTGAACTACTTCGGGAACACCATGCTCAGCTACATGGCCTCGCTGCTCTATCTGAAAAGGGTGACCGACCTGTGCACCGGGATGTGGGGATTCAGCACTGATGCTCTGAGGAACATGAAGCTGGATTCCGAGCACTTCGATCTCGAGGCAGAGATGTTCGCGGAGTGCGCGAAGAAGAGACTGAGGATGCTCGAGGTGCCAATCGACTATCTCTACAGGGAAGGGGAATCGAAGCTCATACCCGCTTCCGCAGGCTTCATGATCTTCCGGAAGTTGGTCCAGAGGAGAATCATGAGCGCGAGCAGGCCTTCCGGACGGGCCAAGAAGGACAAGGATTCAATTTATATCCCCGACCTCACCTAGACTTCCCCAGCTTGAAGGCGATGAGCCAGAATGAGAGTCGCAATCGTCACTCCGGAGTTTCTGCCGAACTGGGGAGGCATCGGGACTTACACAGCTCAATTGGCAATGAACCTTCCCTCCGATTTCGAGGTTCACGTCATCTCCCTCAGAAGAGGAGGAGTATCGGGAAAGGAGGATGGGAGCAAGGAGATACTCGACAGGATATCGCTTCACACTCTCGGCACGGCCAAGGACACCTTCATCTACAACAGCCAGTTCCAGGTCAACCTCCTCAGGAAGTTCAGGTCCCTGCAGTCGAAGCACCACTTCGACATCCTTCACGCCAATCACGCCCAGATGCCTGACATCATGCTCAAGGTCTTCGGGACAGAGGTGCCTTCGGTGACGACCATTCACACGACGATCGGATCCCAGCGCGTCGGTACCCAGCGCTCCGACATCGGACTGAGCGGGCTCGAGCGCTCGGAGAAGATGACCTATCTTCTCTTTCCCGCGATCTCGATGACCGAACGATTTTATCTTCAGAGGTGCAGGAACCTCATCTTCGTTTCGGAGTACATTCTCAAGTATTTCGAGGCCACCTTCGGGAAGCCCCAGGATCCGGTGATAGTCCGTAACGGTGTCGATCCTGCGATGTTCAAGCCTAGGGACAGCGCGGAATGTCTCCGGCACTTTCCTATGCTTGACGGCCTAGAGAACATCGTTCTCTTCTCCGGAAGGATGATCGCACTGAAAGGTCTGGACACGCTCATCGCATCGTTC